>NZ_CP032485.1:1602500-1855000 GCF_006542335.1 Neokomagataea tanensis
CCTTGCACTTCGGCGACGCCGCGGCCTTTTTGGCCTAAGACACCGAAAGAATGTGCTTCGTCCACCATAAGGGCGACGCCGTGCTTTTCTTTGACGGCAACAAACTCAGCGAGTGGGGCGACATTGCCCGTCATTGAGTAAATGCCTTCGACGACGATCAGCTTGGCGCCGGGGTGGTCTTTCACACGGTTCAGGCGTTTGTCGAGGTCTGCGGGGTCATTGTGGCGGAAGCGGATAACCTGCGCGCCAGAAAGTTTTGCGCCGTCGTAAATGCTCGCATGGCTGTCCGCGTCGAGGAACAGGATGTCATCCTTGTTTACCAGCGCGGAGATTGTGCCCAGATTGGCTTGATACCCAGTGGAAAACACCATGGCATGCTTGCGCTCGAAGTATTCAGCCAAGCGTGCTTCCAGCTTGCGGTGTAAGCCAAAAGTACCATTTGCGATACGCGAGCCTGTCGTACCGACGCCCATGCTCCGAACGGTTTCTATGGCCGCTTCTGCCGCTGCTTCAGACTGGCTGAGGCCCATGTAGTTGTTGGTGCCAAAAAGCAGGGTCTCGCGGCCTTCGATGAGGCCGAGTGTCGCTGAGAGAGGGCGTTCAATGACCACTTCAAACGGGTTGCGGGGTGAGAGCGCGCTCAGCCCGTCATAAGCCGTTTTGAGGGCGGCGTGCTTGGCGAAAAGGTCGGTCACGCTTAGCCCTTCAGCCCATTTAGGCAGGTTGCCAGATCATCAATAGTGCGAATATCCGCAAGCTTGTCGAGCGGAACGGAAACGTCGAGCTCGTCTTCAATTTCCATTACAAAGTTCATGACCGCCAGGCTGTCAAAAGCCAGATCTTCAACAATTTTGCTGCTGCCTGTGATGTCGCGGGGGACTTTAGGGTTAGCGAGCAGTTTTTCGATGATCATCTGGGAAATGCTGGATACGTTATCGGTCATGCTTTGTACTCTTAGAGCTTATGGGCAAAATTCAGTGTGTTATGCGGCAGGATACCCCGGGCCGTAAATCCCAAATGCGTATGCCCCCGCTCTGTGGCGGGGGTATGGCATTTTAAGCGGCAGAGTGCTCTGCATCTTCAAATGCGCCGGATAGCAGCATTGCTTTTGCTTTGGCACGGGTAAGCTTGCCGGAGGAGGTTTGGGGCAATGTGCGGGGGGGTACCAGAACAACGCGGACATCAACGCCATGATCACGACGGAACAGCGATGTAAGGTCGTTCGTCAGGCGGTCGCGCATGGTTGGATCACTAGCGCGGCACTGCACGAGGGCAGTAATGGTTTCGCCTTCCTCACCATCAATTGAAAAGACGGCGACATCGCGTGAGCGGAGGCTTTCGATAGCACTTTCGGCGGACCACTCAAGGTCTTGCGGCCAAATGTTGCGCCCATTGATAATAATAAGATCCTTGGCGCGCCCTGTGATGATAATTTCACCATCCAGCATGTAGCCAAGGTCACCTGTGTTCAACCAGCCTTGTGCGTCCAGAACAGCATCTGTTTCGTCTTGGCGGCCAAAATACCCTACCATGAGGCTGGGCCCACGGACGTAAACGGTTCCGACGCGCCGGTCTGGGAGCGGGTTGCCGTGTTGGTCACGTACTTCAATGGCATGTTCAGGCAGAGCGCGGCCACAGCGTACGAAGGTACGCAATGCATAAGACGGGTCGTTGCACTGCACAGCGATTCCCGTGCTTTCCAAGCGGCGCAGGTCTACGGTGTCGGTTTGGACGCCGTTATTCAGTGGGGCAAAACTAATGGCCAAAGTGGCTTCAGCCATGCCGTAGCTGGCGACAAAGGCTTTCCCGCTAAAACCATTTGCCGCGAAACGCTCTGAAAACTCTTCGAGGATGTGAGGGCGGATCATGTCGCCGCCAATTCCTGCAATGCGCCAGCGTGACAGGTCCAACTCTGCAGCGCCGTTGCGGCGTGAGCAAAGCTCAAAGCCAAAGGATGGGCTGTAGGCGATGGTACCTTTATTGCGGCTGATGAGGTCAAGCCAGACATGCGGGCGCCGCGCGAATTCCCGCGTTGGAAGAAGGTCCACAGACAGCTGGCAGGTCATGGGCGTCAGGAAAAACCCGACGAGGCCCATGTCATGATAGAGGGGGAGCCACGAAACGCAGCGATCATCTTCTGTATCAGACGAGGGGCGGACCTGCAGGCCATCGTGAGCGATAGCGCGAGCATTTGCCATACCTGCTGTTTGGGTAACAGACACGCCCATAGGAAAGCGGGTGCTGCCAGAAGAGAACTGGAGATAAGAGAGACCGTCCGCTTTAATGGTCGGCAAGGAGATCTCTGGAGCATCGTGCGCGCTGAGTTCGGCAGGGGAGCCGCCGAAAACGAGGTCCAGCCCGTCAATAATTTCAGTGGTCCAGCCACCGATCACATCCGGTACGATGACGGCGCGTGCGCCCGCGCTGCTGATCATGCCGCGCAGGGTCGCGATGTAGCCGTCACGCCCGCCGAAGGCCACCGGGAGAGGCAACGGTGCAGGGACGAGGCCCGCATATTGGCAGCCGAAAAAAATGCGGGCGAAGTCACCGTCGCTTTCAGCCACGATGGCAACACGGTCGCCTTGTGTTAGCCCAAGGTTGAGCAGTCGGCGCGCCATGGCAACGGCCTGCACTCGGAGGGTACGGTACGGCAATGCCTCAAGCAGTTGCCCGCGTCCTGAGTATATGTTGAAGCCACTCTCGCCTTGTGCCGCATAGTCCAGAGCTGCAGGGAAGCTCGGGAAATCACCGTAGCGTCGGTCTATACCTGAGCGGCTCGGGGTGGGCTGTGCCGGTGTGGAAGGCTGGTGTGGTTGTTGGGTGGCTTCGGTCAAACCTGGACTCGCTTCTTTAGAAATGCCGGTTTCAGAAATGCCGGGCATTATACGGCTCGTTGCAAGAAGGCGACTATGGCGTCTGCCCCGATTGGAGCGGTTGCTTTGTCGCCGTGTGTTTCAAAAGTGTCATACAGATACTGACGCTGTGTCTCAAGAAACTCAGGATGCGTTCTGAAAGCGTGAGCAATAGACGCGTGAGGGTCGTCGAGGGTTTCTAACACAGGGCCAAGTGTCCATGACAAATAATTTGGATCGCTTCTCCAAGCAACATGGTGTGCATTCAGGAAGAGACAAGGCCTCGGTTTAAGGACAAATTCGGCAGCTTGGCTGGACACATCACCTATGTAGAGGTCTGCAGCCAAGGTGTAGGTCATGTCGATACTGCGTTGGCTGCCGGTGTCTATGATAAGGTGCGGAACGTTTCCGTAGCGGTTGCGCAGCCTTTCAGCGTCACGTCTATTGTTGTCGAAAAGTCGGAAATGTGGCGCGAAAACCACATTAAATTCATCTTGCCGTGCGAAATATTCGAGAAGTTTCTCGCCCATAATAGGCCAAGATGAAAAACGTTTTACAAAATGGGGGTTGTAGAGCAGCGTCGGGCGCTGAGTTTCAAACAGTTTTGTGGGCTTGTTTTGTAGCCGTTTCACTATGTCAAATTTGCCATATACTCCACGGCAATAATCGCCGGGCCGGGCTATGCCTTCGGCAAGCATGCGTTGTTCGACCTTCTGCCCGGGCAGAAGAAGGAAGTCGAATTTTTTCAAATGTTGAGCGAAGCCTATTGCGCGATCGCCGGCTCCGTGCCCAGTCCACACCATGCGTGGTTTTTTCACGCCCATGTGCCGCAGGTAAAGTGATGTTGCCTCAGGCACAATAATGGCATCGAAAGTATTGAGATAGTGGCGGGAGCGGAAGAGGCCGTAAAGACGGTCAATGACGCGTAGGCCACGTGTTTCTATGCGCTCGCGGTGGCGTGGGGAAAGCGGCAGCAGCGTGAGGCGAGGGCGGGATTCCGGGTAAAGCTGCGCGATGAATTGTGCCAGCTTGAAATGGCCCGGTGTGAGGCACGCAATATCGACGGAGATGTTTGGGTGCCGCGCTGCCAGCTCAAATGCGATGGGGAGTGCGTGTAGCGCTTGGTGTTGTTGCGCTATGAGCGGGAAAACGACCTTTTTATCAGGCATTTATTTTGCCCGTCTTTGTGTGCAGCGGCGTACGGAGGACGAATACGAGCTGAATACAAATGAGCAAAGTGACGCCGGCGAGAGTGGTGGGGCCGACGCCATTCAGGCCGTATTTTTGCACAACCAATATAAGGCCGGGCAAGAAAAGGATGCATTCTAGGCAGCGGGCGATAATGGCTGCGTCAGAGCGGTCAATGGTAAAGAGAAGTGGCTCAAGGGGAAGTCCCCATACAGTCACGACCTCGGCTGCCAGCAGCCACAGTGTGACGGGTAAGGTTTCAATCGCGCCACTCGGGCCGATGTAGAGGCGCAAAAGGGGCTCGCCAGCAAAAAATGTTATGAGGAGCAATGCGGTGCCGATGGCACCTGCGGTCAGCGCAACCTGCACCGTGAGGCGCCTGAGACGTGACATGGCGCGGTCTCGCCACAAGCGGGCCATTTCTGGGTAGACTGTGGTTTGAATGAGGGTTGCGGGCTTGGCTATTCCAGCGGCTATCTGGCTGGCGATGCGGTAATACCCGGCGCTGGCTGGCCCGACAAATGCCCCTACTACCAGTGTGCCGATATGCCCAAAGGCGAGAGCCAGCGTTGAATTGATGTTCGTAGAAAAAACAAAGCGCCACAAACGCGGATAATTGCGCGAAAAGCGGCGATGGGCGAGATCACATACTACACTGTAAAATGCTTCCCTGAAGCCAATATGCGTTTCTCTGCGGATCATTTCGCTGAGGGCCATGAAAGAGATCGTTGCCCATGCTGCGACTTCGGCTAGGAACCAAACAGCAGCCAAGAAGGCCACGGATGGGCCTGCCAGAAGCATGGC
The DNA here is from genome assembly GCF_006542335.1 of Neokomagataea tanensis. Classification (GTDB taxonomy): domain Bacteria; phylum Pseudomonadota; class Alphaproteobacteria; order Acetobacterales; family Acetobacteraceae; genus Gluconobacter; species Gluconobacter tanensis. The sequence goes on from NZ_CP032485.1 coordinate 1,607,345, forward strand.
AGCCGTGCCAATGACACGGATAAATGTCGCGACTGTCCCCTGAACGGCTAGCAGGTCATAGCGGTTGAAAACGCGTAGAAGACCCGTAGGCGTGGCGGAAGCCATAAATAAAATGGAAAAGCAGTACAGAATACCAATCCGATGGATTTCAGGAGGCCATCCGAGGGAGTGCATTGCAAAGACGCTTATCATGACGCCGATGACTAGCCCGGCAATGCCGCCGCTTATATCGAGTAAAAGACTAAAAGCGACGATGCGTTGAAACTCACGCCGGTTCCCATCCGTTAAAGGGCGCAGACCGTATTGCAGAACTGTTTGCCAAGACTGAAAGTCAACAACGTCACCAATCGTTCGGGCGAAGGCGTACATCATGGCGATCAGGCCGAAGCCGTAACTGCCAAGCAAGTGCGTAGCGAGGCCTATATGTACAAGGCTCAACGGTGCATTAACTGCACGGCCGCCAAGTAGTACACCGAGATTACGCATGACACGGCGGACGCCACCCGGCTTGAGCGATTGTGTTGGGAGGTTGGACTCCGGCATCAGTAGGGCGAAACTTTCATAAAACATCGGCCATCACAATGATGGATGGCACCATATATAGGGACGCCGAGAAGAATCGAAACGGGGTGGACCGAAGCAATATTGCATTTTCGCGGCAAGTCGGTACCGATGACAATCTAATGTATTTTTCGCTTTGGTTCTACATTCATGCTCGCATCTGCCCCAAAAGACCATCGGCTTCTACCTCCCGCACAGGCTATGGCAGGGGCTTGGCTCACCATTGACCGTGGTGTCCTCGCTGATAATTATCGCCACCTTGATGCATTGTCGGGTGATGCGGAATGCGCTGCGGTTATCAAGGCTGACGGGTACGGGTTGGGTGCGGAGCAGATTGCTCCTACGCTTTATGAGGCGGGCGCAAAGACCTTTTTTGTGGCGCATCTGGTAGAGGGAATTCGCCTGCGGCCGGTTGTGCCCGAAGCGCGTATCTTCGTTTTGCACGGCTTCATGCCCGGCTGCGCCAAGCTACTACATGAACATAATTTGATTCCGGCGTTGAACGACGTCGCACAAGTTCGTGAATGGGCCGCATTGGGGGCGGATCACGGGCAGGCCTTGCCGTGTGCTGTTCAAGTAGATAGCGGCATGTCTCGCTTTGGCTTGTCTGCGGAAGATATTGCAGAGGAAGGCCTTTTTGATGGTGTTGCGCCCTGTCTGGTGATGAGTCATCTGGCGTGTGCAGACACACCTGAAAATCCGGCCAATGCGGCTCAACGGCAGAATTTTCTGGCGATGGCCGAGTATTTTCCAGGTGTTCCACGCTCATTGGCTGCGTCTTCAGGCATTTTCCTTGGGCCAGATTACCATTTTGAATTGGTACGGCCCGGAGCGGCTTTATATGGTGTCGCACCCAATGATGATACGCCGTCGTTAGGGCAGGTTGCTCGGCTAATGGCTCGGATTACGCAAATCCGGACGGTCCCTGCGGGTGGGCGTATCGGTTATGGCCTGACATGGGAGGCTCAAAGGCCGACACGCGTCGCTACGCTTGGCATTGGCTATGCTGATGGTTTCTTCCGCGCGCAGGCAGGTAGCGCGGCTGTCTGGTATGGCGAGCAGCGACTGCCTTTGCTGGGACGTGTTTCGATGGATAGTATCTCGGTCGATTTGACCAATGCGCCAGTAGATTTAGAGCCGGGCGATGTTGTTACTGTACTGGGTGCACAGCAGAGCGTGGATGCACTCGCCGCGAGTGGTAAAACAATTGGCTATGAAATTCTAACGTCTCTTGGTGCGCGGTTTTATCGCGTTTACCTTTAAGCGTTTTCAAGCGCGGCATAGCTGTGGGAGCGTGTGCCGCGCTTGGACGATTGATTAGAACGATACGTCGACTTGACCGCCAAATTGGCGCGCTTCGTTGATGTAGCCTTGTATGCCGGTTGTTACGTTCAAAGTCTGGTCATACACGTATTGCTTGTTAAAGAGGTTGCGGGTCCAGACGGAGAATGTTGCACTCGCGGAGCTGTTGGCAACTTTGACATGGGCAATAGCTATGCGGCCGTTAACGATCAGGCCGCTATTGCCTTTGGGTTGGTAGACATTGCGCGGGTTGTTTGGGCCAATATACACAGGGTCTGTCGAGCTGGAGTAGAAGCCGGAATTGATGTTGCCATCAAGATGGGCAAGCAAGGTAAACTTCTCAAATGGCCGAGTATAGTTGATTTGCGCGCTGCCGGAATGTGCCGGCGTAACGACCTGATAAATAGGCACTAAAGTTGAAAGAATGGTGCCATTCGCATTGGGGTAAGGGTTGGCAGTAGGCGGGATATGGACGTGGTTATATGCGTAAGAAAGTCCGATCTCGACGCCTTTATATGGAATAAAGGTCAACTCTGCTTCGGTTCCGCTGACATTGCCATCGCCGGGCGCGTTGAAGGTTGAAATTGTTGTCCGGTTTGTCCGCTGATTGCCCAACTGGTAAGGGCGCTGGAAGTCGACCTGGATGTCCTTGTAAATGCCGTAATAGCCTGTGGCATTGAAGCGAACATGGTGGTTGAAAAACTCTGATTTAAAGCCGCCTTCAAACATGGATATCGTTTCGGGGGCGAAGGCGTCGTAATTTTGGGAGCGAGAGTTTGCACCACCAGATTTATAGCCAGTGCTCCATTTTACGTAAGTGTAAATGTTTTTTGCAGCGTCGAAGCCGAGGTTGACCATGGGGTCAACGCGCGACCAGCTTGCCTCGAGCGGGATTGCGCCGCTGACGTTGTTACGGTTGACCGGAAGTGCTCCGTTAACGGTCAGCAGATGTCCGTCTTTTGAGTCACGGGACCAGCGTAGACCGCCAGTGAGGTGAAATCTTTCGCTCAAGATGGATGGTGTATAAGTAGCCTGCCCATAAACACCGAGGCTGGCTGTATTTACCCGGCTGGCGCGATCGATCCGCTGGAGTGCATAATTTGTGTATGCAGGGCCGGTGAGTAGTTGATACGCGCTGCCAGCGGCGTTTGTGAATTGATTGGTGTAGAAGGCTTGTGCGTTGTCGCTAACGGTCTCATGGTAATAGAGGAAGCCGCCGACATAGCGCAGGTGCGGAAGGTCACCGATAGCCTGTATTTCTTGGCTGATTTGGTGCTGTTTGAATGCCGCTAAACTATAACGGCTAAATGTATAGTTGGTAAAATCGCCGCTCGTATTCGACATGCTGGAAGATACGGCAGCATTATCATATTGAGATTGTGAGAGTTCGCGGTAAGCGGTAATGGATTTTAATGTCAGGTATTTAGGGAGTGCTTGCCATTCTGCTGTGAAGCGATGGCCGTTACTTTTGCCGACACTAGGTTGTTCGGGTGTGCCAACGGCAGACCGTTTAACGCGCGATGTCTCTAAAATTCCTAAAGCCGCCTGCTTGTTCGTACCATTAGCAAGGTGTTGGCTGTAGATTGATGTCGTGCTGTCGTAGTTGTTGTCGTAGGCGTAATCAGCGCTAAAAGTGGATGTTGGGCGCCACAGTGCTTCGACACGAACACCGCGCCGGTCGTACTGATTGAAGCCACTGGCACCGGAGAGTGGGTTTTCGGTTAGAGGATCCCGGTGTGCGGTCATAGCATCAATTTTAACGGCTATATCGTGGAAAGCCGGAAGATCGACGTGGAGTTCGCCTAAGTTGCTGCCGTAATTGCCGATACTGCCGCTGGTACGAACTTTAAATTTACCAGAAGGCCGGCGTGTGATGATATTGAGAGCGCCGCCTTCAGTGTTCCGGCCGAACAAAGTCCCTTGCGGTCCCTTGAGGACTTCAATGCTTGCGACATCTAGCATCGCTGCGCCAAGACCTTGGGGGCGGCCGAAATACACGCCGTCAATATAAACGCCAACGCCTTGGTCTCGTGCTGGCTGGTTGCTATCACCCAGCACGCCAACGCCACGGATATTTACAATCAGGGCGGAGCTACGTCCGGCGAAGGGTTCGATGTGCAGGGAGGGAATGGAGCCATCTGCTAGATTTACAAGTGAAATGATGTGTCGGTCAGCAAGCCCTTTGGCGTTCATCACAGAAATGGAAATGGGTGTTTTTTGTAAATTTTCAGGTCGCTTTTGGGCAGTGACAACAATGTCCTCTAGTCCGCCATTATGCGATTTTGCCGGTGCGTGCGCGGCATTGGCTTTTTTCGGTAATGGCATTCTATTTGGAGGGGCGGCCGGAGATTTATTAGAGTATCCTGTATGTGTTGTGTGGTTTTTTTTCACCTTATCCTGAGCATTTGATATATTTATAGTAAATGACAGGGCTGTAGATAAAAGTAATATAGATGTTTTTTTCATTTCTAAGCCAAATTATTGAGGTTATTTAAGGTATGGCTAGAGTTTTTACTTATAAATATAAGTAAATTTAATCTAAATCCATATTAATACTGATGATTGAAATATTTCATAATTTTAAAAAAAACAATATGACATTATGTGAAGGTTTTATGGAACACCCTCCCGGCCTGACATGGCAGGGGCGTCGGGAGAGGTTTGTCTCGCTGCATTTAAATATGCTGCGGTTCGTGTTTATTTGGGATTTTTACGTCTTTGAGTAATATAATTGGTTATATCACTCAAAGACGACAGGTATTAAGAGCGCGGTGAGGAGCGATAAGATAGATAAATTAAACGCTTTTGTTCTTTTCTAGCTAATGTAACACTATTGAGTATTAGTCCGCAGGTCAGAGACAGTGCCGCGAGAATGATCAGCCCCGTTGACAAAAGAGCCGTCGGCAATCGTGGAACGAGGCCGATTTTGAGGTAGGTGATAATGACAGGGGTACCGAGAATTAGCGCTAAAAGTATAAGAAAAGAGCTGATCCCTGTGAAGAAAGAGAGTGGTCTTTCCTGTTTCACGAGCTCAACAATAGTTTTTAAAATACGAATTCCATCATAATAGGTGCGTAGTTTGGAGTTCGACCCGGGTGGTCGTTCTATATAGCGTGTTTTTACTTCGCTAATAGGCATATTTAGTTCAAGGGCATGTACAGTTAGCTCTGTTTCGGTTTCAAAGCCGGAAGAGAGGGCTGGGAATGATTTCACAAACCGCCGTGAAAATACGCGATAGCCAGAGAGCATATCGGTCAGACGACGGCCAAAAACCAGCGTGACCATGCCGGTCAAAACGCGATTACCGAGAACATGTCCGCGCCGATAAGCTGCTGTTCGGTCTGTCACTCGTGCAGCATTGACCATGTCCAAACCGTTTTGTTGCGCATGCTCAAGTAGCTTTGGGGCTGCTGCGGCTTCGTAAGTCGCATCACCGTCAACGAGAATATAGTAATCGGCTTCAATGTCAGCGAACATCCGGCGGATGACATGACCTTTGCCTTGCAGGGTTTCGGTGCGGACAATAGCCCCTGCGGATTGCGCGACGGCCACTGTGTTATCGCTTGAGTTGTTGTCGTAAACGTAGATCGGCGTCTCAGGAAGGGCCGCGCGAAATTCGCTGACGACTTGCCCAATGGCCACCTCCTCGTTGTAGCAGGGAATAATGACGACGGCGGTAGGGTGCGACATGATGTGGCTCATAATTTCTGCGCGGAGATAATCGACAGTTCGCTCAGGCGCGTTGTATTTTCGTCAAGGACTTCGCGAATTGCTTGTGTAAGCGGGGAAGCACTCGTGTATTTTGTGCCGTAGCGCAAATTGAAGTCATGTTCAAAATTTGCAGGGTTTTGGCCATTAATATGCTGAGATATTGTCTCGAGCTTGTCGAATGCTTTTGCGAGTTGTCCTTCGGGGCTGGTGGCGTTTTCGTAATCATCCCATAGAGTCAAAAACTCTGACTGTAATTCTGAGGGCAGGGTTGTCATAATGCTTATGAGGTCTGCTCTCTCTTGCGCGCTTTTCCCAGCGGACGCGGCCAGAGAAGTCGCCGGGATGTCGCCGTGTATTGCTTCGCCGAGGTCATGCAGAATACACAGTTTGAAAAGCTTTATGAGGTTGATTTCAGGTGGCAAGTGGTCGGCAAATGTCATCACCATCAGGCACAGGCCCCAGCTATGAGCTGCGGTACTTTCCTGTAGGCCATTGATGGTAAAGGCCCGGCGCATCACTTCTTTAAGACGCGAGGCTTCGCGCAGGAAGGTCAGTCGTTTCTCGATGCTGTCCCGAGAAAGAGCGAGATCTGCGGTTGTGGTCGCGTCCATGGTTCTCCGTTTTTCAGGCCGTTTCTAAATGTGTTTCACTCAGTGTTTAGCATAGTCTTTGCCTGTAGTCTTTAATGTGAGCTTTTGCTGCGCATGTTGCTGTGGGTGAGGGGTGTTCTAGCTTTAAACTTGGTGCGACAAAGGGCTGTGTATAAAGATTGAGATAAGTGATTTTAAGATAGATGGACAACATGAGCGCCGATGCCTCCGTACCTCTCGTTGAAACAGGATGGTTCCCGATTTCAGTCAGGATTGAAGGGGCGCGGGTTTTGCTTGTCGGGGGTGGTGAAGTTGCCATCAACAAAGGACGGTTGCTGCTCGATCATGGCGCACGCATTGAGATAGTCGCGGATCGTTTAATACCCGGCGTTCAGGAATGGGTGGAAACAGGCAAGGCTTTGCATGTTGGTGGCCGTGTTGATGAAGCAATGCTTGAGAGGATTATGCCGGGTTGTCGGCTGGTTTATGCCGCAACGGATGACCGGGCCGTAAATCGGGTTGTGGCTGCGATGGCTGATCGTATGGGGATCCCTGTTTGCGCAGTTGATGACCCTGAACCATCGACATTTATTACACCAGCCCAAGTACGTCGTGGGATGGTGCGCGTGTCAATCGCAACGGCAGGTGGCGCGCCAGTATTGGCCCGGCGCTTGCGTCAGGAAATTGAGGCCTGGTTGCCGGAGGGCACGGGGCAGTTGGCGGAATACATGCAGTCTCGTCGTCCAACTGTGTCCGCCCGCTGGCCAGAGACGCAGGACCGAAAGCGCGTCTGGGAAGATTTTTTGGATGGTCCGGGAGCCGATTCAGCACGTGCAGGAGATGTTGCCGCAGCGGACCGTTATTTGCAGAGTTTACTGGATGGTTATGGTCGTACAGGCGAGGTCTGGTTGGTGGGGGCAGGGCCGGGAGATCCTGATCTTCTGACGTTGAAGGCATTGCATTACATGCAAAACGCTGATGTCGTGCTTTACGATAATCTGTTGCCAGCAGTGCTGCTGGGCCGTGTTCGACGGGACGCAGAACTGATTTTTGTCGGTAAAAAGCGTGACAGACACACTCTCCCGCAGGCGGAAATCAATGCTGAGATGGTGCGCCATGCGCGTGCCGGCCAGAGAGTTTTGAGGTTAAAGGGGGGGGACCCCTTTATCTTTGGCCGGGGTGGAGAAGAAATTGAGTCTTTGCTGGAGGCCGGGATACGGTTCCGGGTAGTTCCGGGTATTACGGCGGCTAGCGGTTGTGCGGCTTATGCGGGAATTCCGCTGACACATCGTGAGTGCGCTCAGGCTTGTCTGTTCGTGACGGGCCACGCAAAGGCTGACGGTGTGCTGGACTTGCCGTGGAAGGACATGGCGGATCGTCGGCAGACAGTGGTGATTTATATGGGTATTTCTTCTCTTCAGCGCGCCATGGATGGATTGTGTGAGCACGGGCTGCCGCGTGATTGGCCAGCTGCTATTGTTGAGCGCGGAACACAGCCAGGACAGCGTGTTTTGATTGGAACTGTCGAAACGCTCCCGCGATTGGCACAGGACGCTGGCGTGGCCTCGCCAGCATTGGTGATCGTTGGAAAAGTAGTGGAGCACCGTGTTGTGTCTCCGCAAGACGGGGAATAATGGCGATGCTGCAAGATATTCTTCCCCGTATCGTTGAGGATATGCAGGGCATTGCTGAGCGCGGACAGGTGGCGAATTACATTCCGCCGCTGGCTTGTGTTGATCCCTCTAAATTTGGCATGGCCGTTGTTGAGGCTGATGGGACGTTTCATCGTTTTGGTGATGCAGATGAGCCTTTCTCTATTCAGAGTGTCTCGAAAGTTTTTGGACTAACACTTGCTTTAGATGCTGTAGGGGACAGTCTGTGGCAGCGCGTGCGGCAAGAGCCGTCGGGGAGTGCGTTCAATTCGATTATTCAGCTGGAAAGTGAGCATGGCATCCCGCGCAACCCGTTTATTAATGCGGGTGCTATTGTTGTGTCGGACATTTTAGTTTCATGTTTTGGGCGGGTGGGCGCCGAAAATGCGCTATTAAATCTCTTGCGGCCACTGGCGCGCGACCCTGCATCGGTCGTCATTGATCGGGTGATGGCGCAGCAAGAAGCACAGACGGGTTTCCGCAATTTGGCCCTTGGTAATTACATGCGGAATTTTGATAATATTCTTAATCCAGTTGAGCAAACGCTAGATTTCTATTTTCATCAATGCGCTTTGACGATGAGCTGCGGGCAACTGGCTGAGATGGGGGCCTATCTTATGACCGGGGGGATAAATCCGCGGACAGGGGAGCGCGTTATGTCGACCCGTCAAGCCCAAACAGTTCTCGCGCTTATGATGATGTGCGGGCATTACGATGGCTCGGGCGCGTTTGCCATCCGGGTTGGCCTGCCCGGCAAATCCGGTGTGGGGGGTGGAATCTTGGCCATTACTCCGGGTGTTGCCTCAGTTGCAGTGTGGTCGCCGGGACTGAATGCTCAGGGAAATTCTCTATTAGGTACGTTGGCCTTAGAGCGTTTGGTGCAGGCGACAGGATGGAATGTGTTTCGGGCAAGCGGCCACATGGCCTAGCTTCTTCAAGGGGCTAAAATTTTTTCTGGGTAGGTGCACCATTCCGTCGCGGTACAGCGCCAGCACTCTGGACGGCGAGCTTTGCATACATAGCGGCCATGAAGGATAAGCCAGTGATGGGCGTCCCGTAGCAGGCCTTTTGGGATACGTTTGACGAGCCCGTCTTCGACTTGGCGCGTGTTTGTGCCGGGGGCGAGGCCTGTGCGGTTGCCGATACGAAAAATATGTGTGTCCACGGCCATAGTATCAGCGCCAAAGGCGATGTTCATAACCACATTTGCCGTTTTGCGCCCAACACCGGGTAATGCCTCAAGGGCGTCTCGGTCTGATGGGACTTCCCCACCGTGAAGTGTTAGAAGCTGATCACAAAGTAGGGCTACGTTTTTGGCTTTGCTGCGCCAAAGGCCGATGGTGCGGATGTATTCGCCGATTGTTTCTTCACCAAGGGTGGCCATGCTGCGTGCGTCTGGTGCCCTTTCATACAAAGCGCGTGTTGCTTTGTTGACAGAGACGTCTGTGGCTTGAGCGGATAGTACGACGCTTACGAGTAACTCGAACGTGCTGTTATAGATCAACTCACTTTCCGCGTTGGGATTTGCAGCAGCGAGGGCGCGGATAAAAGCGTCCACGGCTTTCAAAGTCATCGGCTTGGGCGTTTTGGGCTTGGAAGCGCGGGGAGTTTTTGTCGCTATGCGGGTCATGTTGGGGATATTAACGCCTTGGAGAGCGAGAAGCGAGGCTTTCCCATAATGACTGAAAGCGTTTTTATTCAGTGCTGAGCTGTGCCGCAGGGTAGAAGGTCAGAACTACGCCAGTACGGGCTTTGGTTGGACAACTTTCGCCAAACAGAGGGGGCGGCATTGCACAATGTGGTGCTCATCCCCCACAATGGTAACGATCTTTTTCAATAATACTGACTTATGAATAACTGCTCGCGTTGTGGGACAAGAGCGGTGGAGTATCCTGTGTCTGAAGATTCATCTGTCCTGTCAGCTCAACAGCGTGAGGGACGTAAAATTGACATCCCCTTTACGGAAGTTGTCGGCTTTGTCGTGCGGCGGTGGTTGGACCACCCGTCTTTACTGGCGAAGACGTTGGCGGGGGTTTTTATGGCCACGCTGGCAGATATTGCGACACCAGTGCTCGCTGGTCGTCTGGTCAACGATATATCCCAACATACCGCTGGGCCGGGTGCCGTCGTAGATAAGGCCCTGCTGGCATTGCGCGACGACGCAACGCTGATGGTGACGGGGTTAATTGTTCTGGGGTTGGTTGGTCTTTTTGGTCGTCGGTCGTCTTATATTGGTATCTCGCATCTGACGCTGGCCATTATGCAGCGCATTGCTGATACGGCTTTTGCGAGGGTGCAGCGCTTTTCAACAGATTGGCATGCAAATACGTTTGCGGGCTCGACCGTGCGGCGCTTGACGCGCGGTATCTGGGCAATTGACACGCTGGATGACACGCTGCTGCTGTTGATTGTGCCAGAAGTATTGGTGTTGCTAGGTACGACGGTCGTGTTGGCAGTACGTTCGCCATTAATGGGTGCGGCTCTCGGTATTTTCGTCGTTTTATTTGCTTGGCTCTCAATCGTGCTTACGCTGCGTTATGTGGCACCAACCGCGCGTGCAGCTAATGCTTGGGACACCAAGATGGGGGCCGCAATGGCGGATGCGGTGACGTGTAACGCCGTTGTCCGGGCTTTTGGCGCAGAAGCGCGCGAGGAAAAACGTCTGCATCGTGTGATTCGCGGCTGGCGTGGGCGGACTTTACAGACATGGATACGTGGCACCAATAGCGCGAACCTCCAAGCTCTAGCGTCCCTTGGCATGCGGATGTTGATGATAGGTTTGGCGGTCTGGCTTTGGTGGCAAGGTAAAGCCGGGCCGGGCGATATCGCTTATGTTTTGACGATGGTGTTTCTTATTCAGGGTTACTTGCGTGATCTTGGCCAGCAGGTGAGTCAGGTCCAGCGTGCGGTGAATGAGATGGAAGAGTTGGTGGCTGTCTTCCAGCGTGAGCCTGCCATAGCGGACCCAGTAAAGCCGGAGGCGTTAAATATTAAGCGCGGCGAAATTCGCTTTGAGCATGTCCGCTTCTGTTATCCGGGCCAGAAAAAAGCACTTTACGAGAATTTGGATCTGACCATTCAGGCAGGTTCGCGTGTTGCTTTGGTCGGACCAAGTGGTTCTGGGAAAACAACATTAACAAAGCTGCTTCAGCGTTTGTATGATGTGACCGATGGGCGTGTTTTGGTGGATGGGCAGAATATTGCTCACGTCAGGCAGTCTGACCTTCGTGCGCGTATTGCGATTGTCCCGCAAGAGCCGATCTTGTTTCATCGTACTTTGGCGGAAAATATTGCTTACGCACGGCCTAGCGCCTCGCGTGAGGAGATAGAACAGGCAGCAGCGCAGGCTAATGCATCTTCTTTTATTGAACGCTTGCCTGAGGGTTACGACACGATGGTTGGCGAGCGAGGCGTCAAGCTCTCCGGGGGAGAGCGGCAACGTGTTGCTATCGCACGTGCCTTTCTCGCGGATGCTCCTATCTTGGTGTTCGACGAGGCAACATCTAGCCTTGATTCGGAATCAGAGGCGCAGGTGCAAGATGCCATGCGGCGCTTGATGAAGGATCGTACAGTGATTGTCATCGCGCACCGTTTGTCGACGGTTGTCGAGTTGGACCGCCTCTTGGTGTTCAGCCAAGGTGAGTTGCGAGAGGACGGCACGCACGCGGAGCTTGTGGCGCAAGAGAGTGGTATTTATCGCCGTTTGTACGAGTTGCAGTCGCTGGAAGGGTGATGCTGCCCTACAGTGCCAGCGGCTTTAATTAGCGTAGAGCCAGCGTGTCAGCAGTAGCGCGCCGATAAACACGGTTGAAACCGACAGGGCGGATACTGTGAGAAGGCGTAGGTTGTTCTGCATAAGGCTTCGTGGATTAACGCGGAGCCCTAGTGCCGCCATGGCGAGTACCGTTAGAAAGGTTGCCGATTGTTGGAGAATGATAAGTGCTTGTTCAGGAATTGCCCCGACTGAACGGCAAAGCATGAGAATGAAGAACCCAGGAATGTACCATGGGACAAGACGCTGTAGGGGAAGTTTCTCTGCCTCCGTCTGACGGGGCATTAGAAGCGCGAGTACCAGGCAGACGGGGCCGAGAAGCAGCACACGACCAAGCTTAACAAACATTCCTGTTTGAATGGCCATGATACCAACAGGATTAGTCGCGGCGACCACTTGCGGCACGGCGTATACTGTCAGGCCTGATAAAGTACCATATGCCGGTGCTGATAAGCCGAGGATGGGCGCCAAAAGTGGAAGCGCAACAACCAGAGCCGTACCTAAAAGCGCTGTGATGGTTATGCACGCGGTAATATCTGTTTCTTTGGCTTTCACGACCGGGGCGACAGCAATAATAGCAGAATTGCCGCAAATTGCGTTGCCGCAGGCAATTAATGCTGAGCGTTGAAATGAGAGTCCAAACAGGCGACCGATGATTAAGCCTGAGCTTATGGTACCTACAACTAAAGCAACAATGCTAGCGAGGATGTAGGGGCTAGCCGTCCAAAGGGTTTTGGCGCTGATGGAGGCACCTAAAAGTAGAATAGAGCACTCCAGCAACGGTTTGGAGCAGAACTGCACCCCTTTTATTGTCCGTTCGTCTGCTGTGAAAAACGAGGGTGTTAAAGTCCCTATGACTATGGCGAGATTGAGTGCCTCAACCCATGCTTTCCCGAAAACCAAACGCTCCAGATGCTCAATTTCGTAAGCGCTACCAGAGACGAGCAGACAGAGGAGTACACCGGGAATGAGACCCGCTGGAACCGAGATGTTCTCTGCTGTGCTGATGGTGGTGTGTTGTGATGGCATGTTTGGTCCCCTCCGCCAGTGCGTTGTGTTTACACAGGGTATGACCAATTAATCCAACGTATCATTTGAATTATTTTAATCGATATTTTTGATGATTTAAAACATGATGAGACCATGACTTTAGAGCAATTAAAGGTTTTTCTGGCTGTAGCGGAGCGCGAGCATATGACTGCTGCAGCTCAGGCGATGAATATGACGCAATCGGCGGTTTCATCCGCCATTGCAGCGCTTGAAGGGCGGCACGGCGTGAAGCTGTTTCATAGAGTTGGGCGTGGTATTTGCCTGACTGAGGCGGGTCGCCTTTTTGCTGTGGAGGCACGGGCTGTGCTAGCGCGCGCTGACGCTGCGGAGCAGGCTCTGGCGTCTTTGAGTGGTTTGCACTACGGGACCTTAAAAATCGTCGCTAGTCAGACCATAGCGGGATATTGGCTTCCCGCTGTTCTGGCCGCGTTTCGCGGGCGCTACCCGCGCATAGCTGTGGAAGTTTTGGTTGGGAACACGGAGCAGGCTGCCCAACATGTTTTGGATGGGCGTGTTGATCTTGGAATTGTGGAAGGGCAGGTCAACGAGCCAGCTCTTGCCAGTTGGCCCGTTGGAGAAGACCGACTGGTGCTTGTGCAGAATACCGCGACGACGGAAACAATCGATGCGCTTTGGTTGAGTAAAGCACGTTGGGTGATGCGCGAGAGCGGGTCAGGTACACGCTCATCCTTGGATAGAGCTTTGATGCAGCAAGGCGTAGTGCCTGAAAGTCTCGATATTTCTCTCGTTTTGCCGTCCAACGAGAGCGTGCGTACCGCGGTTGAGGCTGGGGGCGGTGTGGCCGCGCTCTCTTTTTTCGTAGTGGAACATGCCCTGAAGGCGGGGCGTCTACATGCTTTGCCTTACAATTTGGGGGTTAGACCTTTTTATGGGCTGCGCCATAAGGAGCGGTACCGTAGTGCAGCGGCTGAAGCTCTTTTGAAGATGCTGTAGCGGGCTAGCCACGGGATATTGTTTTCAAACACCCGCTCTGGGGGAGAAAATCCGCAACTTTACCTTGCTGTGTATGGCTGTGCGTGGTTTTGGAGCGGGACACTTTTGCTCCGTTTTTGAGGTTCCATGATTCGGCTCGATAATATCAGTAAGCGCAATGGCCACCGGGTCATTTTCATTGAGGCATCGGCCGCTCTCTTAAAGGGAGAAAAGATTGGTCTGGTCGGGCCGAACGGGGCAGGAAAAACAACACTCTTTCGTTTGGTGGCGGGGCAAGAAATCCCGGATGACGGGCAAGTACTCGTTGATCGGGGTGTATCGATTGGTTTCTTCAATCAGGACGTTGGGGAAATGCAAGGCCGTAGCGCCGTCGCCGAGGTCATGAACGGTGCTGGCCCCGTTGCAGAAACAGGGGCTGAACTAGCTGAACTGGAAGCTGCATTAGCCGACCCCGAACGGATGGACGAACTTGACTCCATTCTCGAACGGTTTGGCGAAGTGCAGGCCCGTTTCGAGGAGTTGGGCGGTTATGCGCTGGATGGCCGGGCAAGAGAGATTTTGCACGGTCTTGGTTTCTCCCAAGAAATGATGGACGGAGATGTGGGCCGTTTGTCTGGGGGATGGAAGATGCGCGTTGCTTTGGCGCGTATTCTGCTCATGAAGCCTGACGTGATGTTGCTTGATGAGCCGAGCAACCACTTGGACCTTGAAAGTTTGATTTGGCTGGAAAAGTTTCTGTCCGGCTACGATGGTGCGTTGCTCATGACGTCGCATGACCGGGCGTTTATGAACCGGATTATCGATAAAGTTATTGAAATCGATGGGGGGACGTTAACGAGCTTCTCTGGCGATTATGAGTTTTACGAGCAGCAGCGCGCCCAGAATGAAAAGCAGCAGCAGGCTCAGTTCGAACGTCAGCAAGCAATGCTGGCTAAAGAAATTGCTTTTATTGAGCGTTTTAAAGCACGGGCATCTCATGCAGCGCAGGTGCAGAGCCGCGTTAAGAAACTCGATAAGATCGATCGTGTAGAGCCGCCAAAGCGCAGGCAGGCAATGTCGTTTACTTTCCGTCCTGCTCCGCGTTCAGGAGATGCGGTGGCCACGCTGCGCAGCGTCGATAAGCGGTATGGTTCTCGGGTTATTTACGATGGCTTGGATGTCCTTATTCGGCGGCAAGAGCGTATTTGCGTTCTTGGGGTGAATGGTGCAGGCAAATCTACGTTACTGAAGCTTGCCGCAGGAGCTATTGAGCCGGATGCAGGTAGCGTAGCGCTTGGGGGCGGGGTAAAGCTCGGTTACTTTGCTCAGCACGCAATGGATTTGTTGGACGGTGACGCAACAATTTTCGAGTTGCTGGAATCAAACTTTCCGCAGGCTGGGCAAGCGTCTCTTCGTGCGCTGGCGGGTGGTTTTGGCTTCTCGGGCGATGATATCGACAAACCTTGCCGTGTTTTGTCCGGCGGTGAAAAAGCACGGCTTGTCATGGCAGTGATGTTGTATGATCCGCCGAACTTCCTTGTTTTGGATGAGCCAACCAACCACTTGGACATTGCCACGAAAGAAATGCTGATTAATGCGCTGCAGGATTATGAGGGAACAATGCTTTTTGTTTCCCATGACAGGCATTTCTTGGCGGCTCTCTCAAACCGGGTGCTGGAAGTGACGCCCGGCGGGCTTCAGCGTTATGAAGGTGGTTACAGCGAGTATGTGGAGCGGACTGGCCGAGAGGCACCAGGCCTGCACGAGTAATGAAAACTACTTTGACTGGCCTAAAAAATAGGCCGGTCAAAGTGTTGCTAAGGCGGAGTCACTCTGGGCTGAAGACGCATACGCATCAGCCAGCCCAGTGGTTATCGCCTTTAGCCCTCGACGCACTCGGTTAGAAAGCGTGCAAGCGCTTTGCCGCGGTGGCTCAGCGTATTCTTCTCGCTTTCTGGCATTTCAGCGAAGGTGCGTGTCTCGCCTTCTGGTACAAACATTGGGTCATAGCCGTGGCCATGTTCTCCCCGGGGTGGCCAGACAGTGTGCCCATGACATTCACCGCGAACTGAGCGTGTTTCGCCGTTAGGCCAGGCGAGGCAAAGAACTGCGACGAATGATGCTGCGCGATTAGGGTTATCGCCTGCTTCGGCCTGCACGCGGTTCATGGCGACATGCATGTCTTTTTCCGGTCCGCCCCAACGCGCGGAATAGATCCCGGGCTGGCCGTTAAGGGCTGCAACACAAAAGCCGGAATCGTCTGCCAGAGCTGGCAAACCGGATGCCTGCGCGGCAGCAAGAGCTTTTATCGCTGCATTGCCCTCAAAGCTCTCTGCGGTTTCGTCAGGTTCGGGCAGGTTGAGCTCTGCCGCTGACAAGACGGTAATGCCCGTTTGAGCCAGAAGCATTGAAAATTCACGCAATTTGCCTGCGTTGTGACTGGCAAGCACGATTTTGGCACCTTTTTCCAGGATGCGTGTGCTTTGCGCTTCAGCCATTGTAATTTTCCAGTGCTAAGTTTTGCACGTCAAACAACTTGCCTGTGCCAATTTTTGCGAGGCGCAGGAGTTCAAAGAATTCAGCTTCCTCGAAGGGTGATTCTTCTGCGGTGCCTTGGATTTCAACAATCCCACCCTTGGATGTAAGGACAAAATTTGTGTCAGCTTGTGCGCTGCTATCCTCAATGTAGTCTAGGTCCAGAACCGCGCCGGAGCTGGTAAGGCCGCATGAAACAGCGGCGACTTGTGCGGTCAAAACCTTTGAAAGATTAGCTTTCTTCAGAGCAATAGCCAGTGCAACCCACGCGCCGGTGATGGAGGCGCAGCGTGTGCCGCCATCTGCGTTAAGCACATCGCAATCAAGCGTAATGGTACGCTCACCAAGTTTTTTGAGATCTACACATGCCCGTAATGCCCGGCCGATAAGGCGCTGAATTTCTTGTGTGCGGCCGGATTGTTTGCCTTTGGCCGCTTCGCGGTTACCGCGCGTGTGTGTTGCGCGGGGCAGCATGCCGTATTCCGCTGTGATCCAGCCTTGTCCTTTATTGCGTAGGAAGGGTGGGACGCGGTCTTCAATGGAGGCTGTGCACAACACTTCTGTTCCACCGACGCGGATCAGAGCGGAGCCCTCAGCATGGCGTGCGAAGCCAAGTTCGATGGTTACGGGGCGGTTCTCATCTGCAGCCCGACCGGAAGGGCGGGGGGTGTTTGATGCGTTGCTCACGAGGCGTTCCTGTCATTCTATTTTCCCTCGCGTCTAGAGCATGTTCGGCGCGAGGGGAACAGGGCAGGTTAAAACTCTACGGCCGGGTCTGTCTCAATCGGTCGTTTTCTTGTCTAGTTTGCGTGCGGTATTGGAGGGGGTGTGTTGCTCGAGAGGTCCTTGGAATAAATTTTTCATGGGGCGGATAGTTAATTGTATGTCCGTTATGTAAGTAATAAAGATGCTCGTCTTACTGTTGTATCGTATAATATATTTGAAATGGCTGGGTAAAAAAGGATTTGTAGGGCGCGCTGAGAGTTAAAAGATACAAAGATAATCTGAAAAAACCTTTGTCCTTGCCGTGCCTGACCGTGGTTGCGAAAGGGAGAAATTCTCCTGTGGTAAGAGCATGGCATAGTGTACTCTAGGGGGAGTTATTTTTTTACAAAGGTATCTCATGCCCGGGCGTAACCCACCGTTTCTGCACGCGTCTGCGGCTTTTCCTGCCGGGTTGGGGGAGCGCGAAGCTGCCATTCTACGGGAAATCGTAGCGGAGTATGTGGAAACGGGAGAGCCTATTGGTAGCCGTACGCTCTCGCAGCGTTTGCAGCCCGCGCTTTCTCCTGCGACGATCCGAAACGCTATGGCGGACTTGGCCCGTGCTGGGTTGCTGTTTAGTCCCCATGTTTCTGCTGGGCGTTTGCCTACAGAAAAAGGGGTGCGTTTATGGGTCGAGGGGTTGGTTCAATTCGGTAGCCTTACAGCCGAGGACCAAGCGAGTATTGACCAGCTTTTGGAAATTAATGGTCGATCTTACCAAGAAATATTGTCCGAAGTGTCATCAATGCTGTCAGGACTGTCTTCAGGGGCGGGGTTGGTTTTGGCGCCGAAAGCGGATGCCTTTCTGAAACATATTGAATTTGTTCCGTTGGGAAATGGCCGGGCATTGGTCATTCTTGTTGGCGCCGATGGACAGGTTGAAAATCGCATCATTGAGCTCCCAGCAGGTTTGCCTCCTTCTGCCTTGGTAGAGGCCGGCAATTATCTGACGGCTCATTTGGGGGGTGTAACGCTAGGGACGCTTCAGGAGCGTATCCGTACGGAAATGGCTGCCAATCAGCACGAATTAGACGCTTTGACTGCAGGAATGATTAAAAGCGGGCTGGGTACGTGGGACGCCGACGCGGGAACCCTGTTCGTACGGGGGCAGAGTAAGCTCTTGGCAGATGTGACTGAACTGGAGCGTTTGACAACCGTCCGGTTGCTGTTTGAGCAACTGGAAACGCAGGATACAATGTTGGAACTGCTGAACATTGCAGCCTCGTCCGACGGTGTGCGTATTTTTATTGGAAGCGAAAGTGGGATGTTCGGCATGTCTGGCATGTCGATGATTGTCGCCCCTGCGAGAAATGAAGCGCAGCGGATTGTTGGGGCTATCGGGGTGATAGGACCGACGCGTCTGAATTACGGGCGGATTGTGCCGGTAGTGGATTATACCGCCCGTCTGGTCGGGCGCTTACTCGGGTAAGCGCCCGGCGGTATTAAGCTCTTTTATTCGTCGTCTGAGTCCGGGTCTGGTGCTGTCAGCATTGAGTCAACGACAACGCCAGCTTGTGCCCGGATGCGGCGCTCAATTTCTGTGGCCATTTCAGGGTTGTTCCGCAGGAATTGTTTGGCGTTTTCACGGCCTTGCCCAATGCGTTGGCTATCAAACGAGAACCATGCTCCGGATTTTTCAACAATGTTTGCTTTGACGCCAAGGTCCAGCAACTCGCCCATCTTGCTGACGCCTTCGCCATACATGATGTCGAATTCCACTTGGCGGAATGGGGGCGCCATTTTGTTTTTGACAACTTTGACGCGGGTTTGGTTTCCGACGACTTCGTCTTTGTCTTTGATTGAGCCGATGCGCCGAATATCCATACGAATGGAGGAATAGAATTTCAGTGCATTGCCGCCAGTTGTAGTTTCAGGGCTGCCGAACATCACGCCGATTTTCATACGGATCTGGTTAAGGAAGATAACCAGCGTATTAGAGCGGGAGACCGTGCCCGTCAGTTTACGGAGGGCTTGGCTCATCAGACGTGCGTGAAGGCCGACGTGGCTGTCGCCCATATCGCCTTCTAATTCCGCGCGGGGTACGAGGGCGGCTACAGAGTCCACAACAAGAACGTCAACTGCGCCAGAGCGTACGAGCGTATCAGCGATTTCGAGCGCCTGTTCACCGGCGTCTGGCTGGCTGAGGAGCAGATCATCAATGTTAACGCCAAGCTTCTGGGCGTAGCCGGGGTCGAGTGCGTGTTCCGCGTCAATGAACGCGACTGTGCCGCCTTTTTTCTGGGCTTCGGCTAGGACATGAAGGGCAAGGGTAGTTTTGCCGGAGCTTTCAGGGCCATAGATTTCGACAATACGGCCACGGGGCAGTCCACCGATACCAAGTCCAATATCCAGCCCGAGTGAGCCAGTGGAAATGACGTCTGCCTGTTCTTTGGGGCGTTGGCCCATACGCATGATCGAGCCTTTGCCGAATGCGCGTTCGATCTGGCTAAGTGCGCCTTCAAGTGCTTTGGTCTTGTCCATTCGATCCTCGTTTTGGTCGATCATGTCGTTCTTGAACACGATAGACTGCTTTTCTAGGTGCCGCCTAGAGGTGGTGGCGGGCATGGCCTAATGTTTTCTATGTTCTCACAATGTTCTTATTAAATATGCTCTATCACCCCAGACGCCAAGGGGAGATTTAAGAGTTTCGGAAGATTATCGTACGGGGGTAGAGAGATGGGCGGGTTGTTTCAGACGCCAAACGTAACTGATAACGGCCGCTACCGCTCGGAAATGCTCAGCCGGCACTTCACTTTCCAGAGGTAAGGCATGCAGTGCGCGCGCTAAGGGCGGATTGGGAACGATAGGAATGCGTTTGTCCTGCGCGATTTCACGGATGCGCGCAGCGACATCATCCATGCCTTTGGCAACAATTTTTGGGGCTCCGGCAGCGCCCTTCTCATACTGTAAAGCGACAGCGTAATGCGTAGGGTTGGTGATGATGACTGTGGCGTTTTCTACGGCTTCTTTCATTCGCTCTTTAGCGGCACGCGCACGAAGGGCTTTAAGGCGGCCTTTGACGTGCGGGTCACCCTCCGAGTTGCGATGCTCTTCTTTAAGCTCTTCCCGACTCATTTTGAGTTTTGCGGTATGGCGGTAGCGCGTCCAGAAAACGTCTGCCCCACTGAAAACAAGCTGGGCGCTCACCATAAGGAGGCAGGCATGAAAAGCCTGCCGGCTGAGCAGCGGCAGGATGTTTGGCAAAGAGAGGCCAACCATTGCTTTCAGACCGGGCGTTGTTTGGCGCATTTCGTGGAAGATAATAAAACCGAAGATGCTTAATTTGCCGAGCGTTTTTAATGTTTCGGTTATGGCATGCCCGCCAATTAGGCGTTTAAGGCCGCTTAGCGGAGAAACGCGGGAAAATTTTGGCGCGATCCCTGACGGTGAAAGCAAAAAGCCGGTTTGTAGCAAGCCAGTACCGACAGAGGTAACAAGTGCGATGCAAGCGGGTATCAGGGCTAATTTAAGGCCGGTCGTGAGGGCGTTTTTAACCTCCGGTGATTGTGTGAGTGATGCGGAGGGTAGAGTGCCAGCCTGCTGCATCAAAGATGTCATGCTGTGCATAAAATCAGGGAGCATGAATGGGAGCGCCAAAAAAACACTGATAGTGCCCCCAAAAAGAGAGGCAGTGCTCATAGCTTCGCGTGAGAAAGCGATTTGGCCATCTTCGCGCGCTTTGCGCAGGCGTTGTTCTGAGGGGGCTTCTGTCCGATCTTCCGCGTCTGACATGGGTTAGAGCCCCGGCAGTGCGTTAAGGACGTCAAAAGTTTGATTTTGCCAGAAGACCAACACGGTTTCGAGCGTGAGGCCAAGCAGTGCAAGACCACCCAGTATTTGCAAAGGACTCAAAACTGTCGAGATTTGAAGGCTCGGGAGTAGGCGGCTGATGATACCCATCAAAGCCTGCCAGACGAGCGACAGGATTAAAAATGGTGCGCTCAACTCCAGGGCAAGGGTAAAGCCGCGCTCTGTGAGCGTGATGATGCTCTGTGTGGTGTCTGCGATAAGCGAGAAGTGTTGGGGCTGTAAGGCCACCCCACCCAGAGGAATAATGGTATAGCTGCCGGTGAGGGCTCGAATAGGCAGAATGTAAGCGCCGCTAATAAGTAGAAGGAGCGGAGCCAAAATATTGAAAAAACGCGCAGGTGCAGAGCTGCCGGATCCGAGGTCAGGATCAGGTTGTAAAACACTGGATAGGCCGATGAATAATGCGATCATTTGGCCCGCTATGGGTAAAGCCAGAACGATGAGTCGGGCCATCCAGCCGATAGTAATGCCTGCGAAAAGCTCAACCGCTATCATGGCGGCAAGAGCGATGGCGGATGTTGTGTCAGGGCTGGTCGTGGTGAGATGCGGCGCGACGATAGGGGCAATGAGCAAGGTTGTTGTCAGTGCAATCCCAGCGCGTAGCGTCATGGGCAGTGATTGCTCACCTAAGCCAGGTAAGACCAAAATAGCGGCGCTTACACGGCAGAGTACAAGAAGAAAAATAGTGCATGTGCCAGCCAGCGCATCTGGTGTGAGGGGCAGGGCCGAAGTCATGTCCCGCCAACGAGAATGAGCTGGTCGAAGAGGTGGTGCGTAAAGGTGATGAGTGTGCTGCTCATGAAGGAACCCGCCAGAAGCAGAACGGCACCAATGGCAAGAATTTTGGGGACAAAGGATAGTGTGGCTTCGTTGATTTGGGTAACGGCCTGAAACAGGGAAATAATGAGCCCCACAACGAGGGCAGTGAGCAGTGCTGGAGCGCTCAGCTTTAAAACGACAAGAAAAGTCTGTTCCAGAAGCGCTCTGATATCGATGTTCTGCACCGGCTAAATCGCCATTTTCATAATGTCTTGATATGCTTGGACCATTCTGTCTCGCAAAACAGTGGTCGTTTGTAGCGTAAGCTGTGCGTTTGAGACGGCAGTTACAATTTGTGTAACGTCGCCGTGGCCCGCCAGCCCTTGGGCGGACTGAGTTTCTGCTGCGTGCGATGCGTTCAGGGCTGTGTTGAGTGTTTGTGAAAGTACGGAGCTGAAGTCGTTTTGAGTGGCGGCACCATCCGCAACTCCGTCGTCGATTTGTGTGCTGGCGCGTTGAAGGCTCTCTGCATATGCGGAATGTGCTTGCGTAAGTGATGTAATCATTTCAGCAGATCCAACGTCCGTGAGAGCATGGTACGTGTACTTTGCATCGTATTAAGATTGGCTTCGTAAGATTGCTCAGCTTCGCGCATGTCCATCATTTCCGTCATGGAATCGACATTTGCGATTTTGACGTAGCCTTTGGAATCTGCGGCTGGGTGAGATGGATCGTAGCGGCTTTCAAAGTTGCTCATATCTTGCCCAATTTTATCAACGCTTACACTCGATGCGCCTGTGTCTTGGTCGATATGCTCTGAGAAGGTGATGGTTTTGCGCCGGTAAGGATCTGCGCCAGGGGTAGAGCCTGTTGTATTTTGATTGGCTAAATTTTCGGCGACGATGCGGAGGCGCTGTGACTGGGCATCCATACCGCTGGCGGAAATGTTGAGAGTGCTAGAAAAATCCACGGCGGAACCCTCCCTTATTTGCCGAGCACAGTTTGAAACATCGACATATATTTTCCGTATAGATTAACCGCGAAGTGCTGTTGGTCGTTTACTTCTGCGACTTTTTCCATTTGCTGATCTAAGGCGACACCGTTGTGATCGAGGGATTCTTCGGTTGCGATGCTTTGGCCGGAAGTGGCTGACGCGGAAGCACCAATATGGCCGGCATGGGTTGCGACGGGCGTAACGTCAAATTGTGAGAGACTGGCCTCAAAAGGGCTGACATCCCTGGCCGCATAGTCGGGGGTGTTTGCGTTGGCGATATTCCCCGCGAGCACTTGCTGGCGGGTTTGAAGCCATTGCAAGCGCTGTTGACCGAGAGCAAAAATATCGGTGCCACTTTGGGCTGTGGTGTCGATGTTTTTCATGCGTTCTCTGCACAGTTATCACTGATTTCGGAGGATTTTATATTTTCACCAAAAGGTTAATAATCTGTTTATTTGATATTCATTTGTATGATTAAGATTAATGGAAGAGTATCTTCGGTATAAATTAGGTATTTGTTAATATTTTTAAGGAATTTTATTTATGGATTAAAAGTCGGAAAGCGTCGTTCATGAGTCTTCATCAGTTAATTTTCGCTTGTATAATGCTCTGCATTATTTTGGGAATAATTGTAGGTTTGAAGCCCTTTCTGGCTCGTTTTTCGTCGATGGGTGGAAAAAAAACATCATCTGAAAAATTATTGGTCCTGGAAGCGCAGCTGGCGCTGGATAGAGTACGGCGCCTGTCTTTGGTTCAGTGCGGTCAAAAACAGATATTGGTATTAAGCGGTGGAACGACCGATGTTCTTTTAGATTGTACGCAGGCGTCAGGTTTCGCGTCCCTTCTGGAGGAGGCCCCATGAGGCACGCAATCTGGTGGGGATTAGCAGTCGTTTGTTTGCTGGCACCTCACATGGCTTGGGCGCAGGCGGTTAACATTGATTTAGGCCAAGGAGGCGGTGCGGGTACGACAAGCCGTTTGGTCCAGCTCAGTGCATTGATCACGGTCCTGTCTTTGGCGCCGAGTCTGCTTGTGATGGTGACTGCATTTACACGGATCGTCATCGTGTTGTCTTTGCTGCGCAGTGCCTTGGGAGCTCAGGGAACACCACCCAACCCAGTTCTGATTGGTTTGGCATTGTTTCTGACGTTATTTGTAATGCAGCCCACATTGCAGAAGTCTTGGGAGGCAGGAATACAGCCCATGATAGTCGGGCAGGTTGATGAAATGGAAGGTCTGAAGCAAACCGCCCAACCTTTTCATGACTTTATGGCAGCGACGGTACGGCCAGTGGATGTTGTGACTTTTTCCAACATTGCACACGAGAAGGTTCCCTCATCCGTGCAGCAGACTTCGTGGCGGGTATTAGTGCCTGCTTTCATGGTAGGGGAGTTACGGCGCGGTTTTGAGATGGGCTTTCTGTTATATTTGCCTTTTCTCATTATCGACTTGGTTGTCGCGAGTGTTTTGATGAGCTTGGGCATGATGATGCTGCCACCCAACACCGTATCGTTGCCTTTTAAGCTGATTTTTTTCGTTGCGGTTGATGGTTGGTCAATGGTGGCTGGAAGCCTTGTCCGGAGTTTTACCGGATGAGGCTTCCAGCGTGGTCAGTTAATTTGTGTTGCCAGTCGCGAGACCAGTGCCGCGGCTGTCGGTCAGGCCATGGCAAGATGTGCCGTCACATACGATGGCGTTTGCGCGGCCATTACCCTCAGGCAGTGTGCTTTGGCCGTTGGCAAAGGCCCGAGCAGCGGTGCCAACTGCGTCGGCGGCGCCGTTCTGGCCGGACCCTGCGATAACGGCCCGTAGCGTTTTACCGCCATGGAGAATGGCAGCAGGGAAGAGAGGCTGGGGTGTTTGCGCTGGGGAAGCGCCGAGAACAACGCCGGTGCTACCTGCAATGCGGCCTGTCCCGAAGAGGTTGTAATCAGACAATGTGCAGGCCACGGCTAGGCCAGAGCGATCTGTAATCGTGAATGCGGTTGACGCTGGGAGTGCAGGTAACGCCCCGCCGCCAGTGCGTCGATCATTCAGCAGGGTTTGAGCTGTGTCTGGGTCGTTGCTACCCGAGGCACGCCAGCCGGCAACGGCGGCTTGTGCAGAAGCACCTGTGACATATTGAATTGCTGCGCCGAGTCCACCATCAGCTGGAGGGGCGGTAAATTCAGCCGACAAACCGTTAGCATTACTTGTTAATGCAGTGTTTTCGGTGGGGAGTGTTTGACGCATGTCTTCAGGGGTGAGAGCGCCGCCCGCGGATTGCGCTGCGGTGCTGAAGACTGTTGCCAGTGCTCCTGTGTAAAGATCACCTACGCCGGCCGTTTTCAAGCGCGTAAGGAAGCCTGCTAGGCGCGGCTGGATGAGCGTATCACCTGTTGCCAAGGGAGCGCCGTCGCGGCTGAAAAGTGCGCGGGCATTATCGTCCGCGAATAATGCTGAGTGAACGGCTGTGATGTCACTCGCTAAAGTGTGGCTGACCGTGACGCCGTTATTGGCCAGCGTGATGGCTGGTGTCAGGAGATCACCGAAGTCAACACTGCCGTAGCCGTGATGCATAAGATAAAGACCGCGCAAGGTGGCAGGCGTGCCTGCGGGGCGGTCTTGTCCAGCATTTTGTTTCGTCGCGCGTGGTAGGAAAGCAAAGCTGCGGGCTGGGCTGCCGGGGCGCCAGACAAGACACGCTCCGCCGCCGCCCAGAGACGCGCGCGAGGGCAGAGTGACGCTTAAAGCTGTTGCTGTTGCTACAGCGGCATCAACCGCGTTGCCGCCGCGTGCCAGAACGTCATGCCCTGTAAGGGCAGCTTGGGGCTCATCGCTCACAACGGTACCGATTGGTCCCGTCAGGGCCGGGGTGCTTGTTTTCCCAAAGAGGCTATGCCCGATCGAACTCAGGGCAGGCGGGGTAGAGGGAAGGCTGGAACATGCAGCTAGAGATATGAGGCTTGTCGCGCCTGCCAATAGGCGTGTGAGGCGGCTTGCGTTGCGGGGTAGTTCAGAAATCTGGTCTCGACGATGCGCCACCTAGCGTTACTCCGTACTGTCTGGGCCTCGGGTCAGGCAAACGAGTGGGCGCTTTTCGGCGAAGCCGCGCACCGCCACCTCAGGGTTTGAATCATTCATAACGAGAATTGTGCAGTTATGGGAGGGGCAAGCTGCGCTTCTCTTGCAACGAACTGCTCTTTGCTCTCTTTGGAGCGTTGTATGGGCCTGAAGGTTGTGTGTTTCTCAGCATGGCCTACCATAAGGCTATGATTTGCGTTTGGAGTGTTGTTGTGAAGCGTTTCTCTAAGTTTTTGCGGGTTGTTACTGCTGTTTCATTGATAGGCGGTAGCGCGGTGGCTCACGCTGCTGACGGGGGTGCGGCAGGGCATTTTTCAGGTGAACAGCGGGCAGAAATCGTTGAAATATTGAGACAGGCACTGAAAAACGATCCTTCCATCTTGGGGGATGCTCTTAAGTCCTTGCGTGAGCAAATGGCCGAGCAGCAACAAAACACGGCGCTCGATGCTGTTCGGCAGCATTGGGCAGCTCTGCGCGATGCGCCTGATTATGCTGTGCGTGGTAATCCTAAAGGGGCTGTGACGGTCGTTGAGTTTCTTGATCCGCGTTGTTCATATTGCCGGGCCATGATTCCTGTCGTGGATAAATTTTTAGAGCGCCACAAAGATGTACGTTTGGTTGAACGTTTAGTGCCGGTTTTAGGTAAGGGTAGCGTGCTTGATACGCAGGTTATTCAGGCTGCAAGTTTGCAAGGGAAATACGCTGTCTTACGCCAAGCGCTTATGGGCGATACGGTCACACCGAGTGTGGAGCGTGTCCGTCAGGTTGCACAAGCAAATGGTGTTGATGCTGACCGTTTGATTAAAGACATGAGCTCACCGGCCGTTATTGCCGCTATTCGCTCTAATCTTGATCTAGCGCAGGCTATCGGTCTCGATGGTACCCCAACATTTGTATTCGGGACGGCTGTGATTGCGCCGGGCGCATTGAGCGATTTGCAAATGGATGCGAACCTAGAAAAAGCCAGACAAGGCTAAGAGGGTGAGAGCTAAATTTTATTAAAATTTAACAAAAACCAATAAGTTCCATTTTAATTAATATTTTATTTTGTTCTATGGCTTCAGGTATAATTATGATATCTGAAGCCATTATTGTTTTTATGTTTGGTTTTTTGTTGAGTTTATAAACAAGCGAAGAAAAAATTGACTAGATTTCATGGTATGAATGTTTTTACAGGCTTGGAAATACCTAAAATAGCTTCAGAAAATTCTACCTACGAATATGATTCTCGTAACATAAAAGATTTAGCAATATTCTTTTACGCGTTTTCACATCTTTTTAGTGCATCGTTACTAATAGCATTTTTCCCGAAAACCATAGCCTACCAGAAATTTCTTTGTTTTCTACCGATATACGGCGTTGTCTTATTCTTCTTATCAGTCTGTTTGAATGAGAAAAGAATCATTTTCTCAGCAAAAATACGCGGTAGTGTCATACATGCGGCAAACGTAGCATTAGGATTATTTTGGGTTCCCATAGCGATAGAATCATTATGTTATCTAAGTTTTTTTATCAAAAATATACTTATATTTGATCTATTTATTATAGTTGTTGGTCAGGTATTTCTCTCATTAATAAATAAACATACGTATATGTTTTTCGTTTCTTTTATATTTTCGCTAATAGTTATTGTTAATTTCAATAAAATAATTCCATACTCAATGGTATTATATATTTCCTTCTTAATTATAGTGGCATTTCTTGTATGCATATGCACATCGAATATGTTGAAGATTGTTATTGGTAATTTTAGAAAGTATGAAAATAAAGCGCATATAATATCTGTTATATCAAATATTCACGTAAGCGATGAAAATTATTGGCAGTGGGAGACAAATGACCAACACGTTTTAGTGCGGATGGTGAAGGGTATATCCGCTAAAAATATTATAGAAGAAGAACGTGTATCCGGTGTAAAGCTGCAAGATATTTTAGAAATAAATACAGAAAAAGGTCTTTCCGGCAAAACATCAGGTGAGCATTTGCTGCAATGTATGGAACGTCGTTTGGCGTTTAGAGACTTGGATGTGGCATTGAATTCAGGAGGGCCTCTCGCCTGGGTTCAGATGACAGGGCGGCCTGTTTATAAAAACGGTACTTTTATTGGGTATTCAGGAGTGGGGCGAGATGTCCCCAAGGGGCGCTCTCTAGAAAAAGTCTGGGGGCAGCAATCACGTGTGGATCGTAATACAGGCTTGCCCAATCGCCTTGCGATTGTTGAGCACCTCCAGCATTTATTGTTTGAGAGGTCTCTAAGCGCCGAAGATATCGTTGTGTGCATGGTTTCTTTGCCACCGAATACAGACGCGAAAAACGAGCTTATAAAAAGTGCGTTTTTGCGCGATGCCGCTATGCGGTTGATGCGCGGGGAAGAGTGTCTGTATGTTGGACGTTACAATGCGAATGATTTGGCCGTACTCGTCGTACGAAACAGATTATCGGATTGTTTTGATCGTCTTGCTGTTGAAGCAATGATACATCGTTTTTGCACTGCGTTGGCCGATGATATGATATTTACCGACGCGCACAAGAAAGTTGCTTCCCCGAAAATAGGGGCTGTTTTGTCGACTGCGAATAATCAACGGGCAGATATTTTGTTGGACGCAGCAGAGACGGTACTGCGAGATGTAGAGCGGTTTGAAAATACCGCATTTTTTATCGTTGATAAAATTATTACCTACGGAGGAGAGCGCCCATTCCGGCTATCGGATGATGTGCGTGAAGCCGTTGAAAAGCGCGAATTTAATTTGGTTTTCCAGCCTATACTACATGCGCAGACAGGGCGCATCGTCGGTTGCGAGGCCCTTTCACGTTGGCGCGGTTCTGTAAGCGGCCAGACATCAATGCAAAATGTTATTGCGCTGATTGAAGAGAATGGCCAAAGCGAGACATTCGACTATTGGGTGCTGGAAAAAGCCTGCCAAGCCGCCTCCCGTTGGCCGCAAGATATGTGGGTTTCCGTAAATATGGCAGCAATGCATTTTTCGGTGCCTCAAATGGCGGAGCGTGTTTTGGAGATTGTTCACCGTTCCGGCGTACGGCCTAATCAATTACAAATCGAAATTACAGAGACTTTTGCTTTGGAAGTTGGGCCACAAGTCTCTCACTCTTTAATGCTTTTGGACCGAGCAGGGATTAAACTCGCTTTGGATGACTTTGGTACGGGATATTCTTCTGCGAATTATTTACGAATGTATCCGTTCACAAAAATAAAAGTCGATGCGGGAATTATCCAAGACGTATTGTACAATGCAAAAAGCAAAGGTGTTTTGCGGTCTATATTGGAGTTATCGGTTGATTTGGGCTTGGTGGTGACGGCAGAAGGAGTTTCTTCCGCAGAGCATTACCGGTTTTTAAGGGACTGTGGCTGCACGGAGGTGCAGGGTTTTTACTTGGGGCGACCGATGCCCGAGAAGCAGTTAGATTGGACGTTGTCAGTGTTGCAGGAACATCTTCATTAAAATGGAATGGAACGATATTTTGTCGGCGGGTGGGACGCCGATTTTAATGGGTATCGTTAACGTTACACAGGATTCCTTTTCGGATGGTGGGCGTTTTTTCGATCCGCAAGCTGCAATATTGCATGGCCAAGAACTCCTAAGGGCGGGGGCCAGAATTATAGACGTCGGTGCAGAATCGACCCGGCCAGGCTACCAAGCAGTGGATGCTGTTCAAGAATGGCAGAGGCTGGCACCCGTCCTAGAGGGGCTAGCCAATAAGGACGCCCTACTATCCGTCGATACCATGAAGGCTGATGTGGCGCATCATGCCCTGCAAAATGGTGCGGCGATTGTAAATGATGTCTGGGGTTTGCAGCGTGACCCTGAAATGGCCAAGGTCGTGGCTGAGCACAACGCGCTGCTCGTTGCGATGCATAACCGGGCCGACGTTGATGAGGCGTTGAACCTCAAGGCCGATTGGAAGCGCTTTTTTGATAAGACGCTGGATATCGCGCAAAACGCCGGTATTCCCCTGTCGCGGATAGCGTTGGATCCCGGCGTTGGGTTTGGTAAAACGCAAACGCAAAACATTCAGGCTGTGCGTGAGTTGGGTATTTTAAAAGAAGAATACGGGTTGCCGGTCCTTTTGGGGTTGTCGCGTAAATCTGTGTTGGGCTGGATCACCGGGCAACCGGCTACTGCGAGGCTTGCGGCAACGATTGCAGCTAATATACGCGGTATGAATAACGGTGCAGCCATATTGAGAGTACATGATGTGCAGGAGCACATTGACGCCTTGAAAGTTTGGGCTGCAATGGATGGCAAGTATGATTGAACCCCCTCTGACCTGCGTAGAAGTACGGGACCTCTGTCTTTTTGGGTATCACGGGGTTTTGCCGGAGGAAAATCGTCTAGGGCAGCGTTTCGTTGTCGACATTGCGATTAAGGCCGACTTGTCACAGGCGCAAAGAAACGACTCTTACAGCGATGCTGTTTGCTATGGCAGTCTGTGCGATATCGCTTCTGCTGTGGTGACCGGACCTCCTCTCGCTCTTATTGAGACGGTGGCGGCCCGGATCGCGGAAACGATATTAGAGCGTTTTGCGGCGGTGGAGTGGGTGAGGGTCTGTGTGCGCAAGCCTTCCGTGCCGGTAACTTACGCTCTGAGTGAAACATCGGCCACTGTAGAGCATGTACGTCATTACGAGGTGGCATTTTCGCTAGGGGCAAATTTGGGCGAGCGCGAGGCGACATTGAGCGCTGCTGTGGACTGGCTGTCTGTAGCGGAGGGGCTTGAGATTCTGGCAGTTTCCTCTCTGTTTGATAGTGCTCCGTGGGGTGGAGTTGATCAACCGGGCTTCGTAAACCTGTGTGTGACAGGAAGAACGACGTTACGGCCGCATGCTCTGCTGCGTTTGTGCAAGGAGACTGAGCGTGCTTTAGGGCGCCAAACAGGACGACGCTGGGGGGAGAGGGCGGTTGACATCGACATACTCTATTATGGAGATTTGGAGATGGAGGATCGTGTGTTGACGTTGCCGCATAAGCACATGTTTGAGCGGGCCTTTGTTTTGGAACCGTTGGCGGAAATAGTTCCTGAGCGTCTGATGAGTGGACGTAGCGTTAAGGACGCGCTAGCAGTCCTGTCTCGCTCCCCAGAGGATGTTGTGCGCCGTAAGGTGTAATCTCTCACTGGGGCTTTTCTTTTTTGCTTTCCGCATTCGGCTTTTTAAAAGCGCTGTGGAGATGGAGCCTGTAGCACGACATGACTGATCCAAAGCCCGTCGACTCTCTTTCTGTTCAGGAAGATCTTCGCCCGCTGGATGCGTTGTGTTGTCCAGAAGATGCCAAATCACGCATAGCGGGTGCTGTGCGGACAATTTTGGATGCTCTTGGCGAAGACACATCGCGCGAAGGGCTGCGTGATACGCCCCGCCGTGTGGCTGAAATGTACTTAGAGGTGTTCGGCGGTCTGTACGAAGACCCAAGAGAGCACTTGAAAACACAATTCTCAGCGGATCGCCACAAAGGGGCGGTTATCGTGAAAGATATTCGTTTTCATTCGATGTGTGAGCATCATCTTTTACCGGTCGTCGGACGGGCGCATGTAGCATATCTGCCGGATGGCGGCCGCTTGACTGGCCTAAGTAAGCTTGCACGGGTTGTAGAAGGGTTTGCGCGCCGCCCACAGTTGCAGGAGCGCCTGACGGATCAAATCGCGCAGGGTTTGGAAGATATTCTGCGCCCTGCAGCTGTTTTGGTTGTTCTGGAAGCTGAGCATATGTGCATGAGCATGCGCGGGGTGCGGGCGCCCGGATCATCAACTGTGACGACGGTAGCGCGCGGTGTATGGGCAGATGACCATGCCGCCCGACAAGAGATTTTGTCTCTCCTGCGGGGCTAAAGCCTTTTCACAGATCGGAGATTGTAAGGTCTGCGCGGTGCCACCAGCATTGCGCAGCCGGCCGACCAGATGTTGGTAAAAAAGCATCGGGGGAGCCATCAAGCCGCACTGTATTGGTTGGCGTTTCCTGCAATTCTATTCCTAGAGCGCATAGTTTTCCGCCATCAGCCGCCAAGAAAGCGTTTAATTTGGCGAGCAGGAGTGCGGCCATGAGTTCAGTGGTTGGATCCCCCGGCGTGACGATAATACGCTTCGCTCTTTCGGGTTCATTCGTCTGAAACCAGTTCAAGAGTGGATCTTGCTCTGAGAGTTGTAAGGCATGATCGACAATATTGTCGATAAAGTTGTGCCAACGTGTTTTGGCCTCGGCAAAGGGTACGATGACGTTTTGCTGGCCGTCCAGTCGTGCTGGCTGCATCGCTTTTAAGCGGATGGTCACGTACTCATTATGGCCATGAACCATCGCGCAGCGCTCACTGCTACCTGAGATGAGACGGTGGCCCATACTAAAACGCCGGGTAAAGACGAGTTCCGTTTCGGGGAGGTTGGGATTTGATGTCATACAGTCGTCTCCCGATATTGCTGCCACCCTTCTGCGCGTAGGTCGCAGGCAGGGCACTCACCGCAGCCAAAACCCCAAGCGTGGTGATGGTCACGGTCGCCCTTATAACACGAATGACTTTCCGTATTAATGAGTTCTACGAGCGCATTACCGCCGAGCGTTTCCGTAAGTGACCACGTTTGCGCTTTGTTAATCCACATCAGCGGAGTATGCAGGACGAAGCGCTGCTCCATTCCGAGGTTAAGTGCGACTTGTAGCGCCTTGATGGTGTCATCCCTGCAGTCCGGATAGCCGGAATAGTCTGTCTCGCAGACGCCAGTGACAATATGCTTTATACTGCGCCGATAAGCTAAAGCAGCTGCGTAAGTAAGAAACAGCAGATTACGCCCTGGTACGAAAGTATTGGGTAGCCCGCTTTCCGTCATGGAGATTTCCGCTTCCCGGGTGAGGGCTGTGTCGGAGAGCGTTCCCAATGACCGCAGGTCCAACATATGGTCTGCGCCAAGCCGGTCTTTCCACTCGGGCTTCAAAGACGCCATCTGCTCGCGCAGCGTCTCACGGCAGCTCAGCTCAACGGAGTGGCGTTGGCCGTAGTCAAATCCCATCGTCTCGACACGTTTGTAATGCGTAAGTGCCCAAGCGAGGCAAGTGGCTGAATCTTGGCCGCCTGAGAAAAGGACGAGCGCGCTTTCGTTGGCATGTACCGTCATGGGATGTCGATCATTTTATGGGTTTGAAGGGAGAGGCGCCACTTTGGGTGAGCACGGCAATAGGCAACGGCAGCCTGTGTGTTGGCTATGCGGTCTGGCCCGTCCATTGGCTGAAGCCAGAAATGCTTAAAGTCGAACGATTCGAACTGTTGAGGTGTGAGCTCAGTTTGCGGAAACACCAATTTCAGTTCTGCGCCGGATTGTTGGACGACAGGGGCGTCTGCCTTCGGGCTTACGCATATCCAATCGACGCCGGGCGGGGCAGGTAGCGTGCCGTTTGTTTCAACGGCGATTTCGAACCCAGCGCGATGCATGGCATCGATCAAACTGTTATCAAGCTGGAGCAGCGGTTCTCCCCCCGTAAAAACAACGTAGCGTTGCCCACTGGTGTCAGCCTCGGCAGACCAGCAATGAGTAATGGTTTCAGCCAAGGCTTGGGCTGTCGGGAATTTTCCGCCACCGTCACCATTCGTGCCAATAAAGTCAGTGTCGCAAAAACGGCATGTTGCCGTTGCACGATCAACTTCGCGTCCTGACCATAAGTTGCAGCCAGCAAAGCGGCAGAAGACAGCAGCGCGCCCGGTTTGAGCGCCTTCGCCTTGAAGGGTGAGAAACATTTCTTTTACGGTGTAAGCCATGGAAATGGGTGTCAACGAGCTCGGCGCAGGATGCAAGAAAAAAGATCACGAAATGTGAAGTTGGCTGATCCGGGGGTATACCAGAAGATGTATCGTGCTAGGGACTACGCATGACAAAACACTCATCTCATGAGCCGGTTCAAATCTTTGCTCCACATCAGGGGTTTGGTTACCTCCGTGCTGCAATCGAGGATGTCCGAGAAGGATTTCGCCTTTTTCCATTAGCTTTAACGCTAGGCTGGATGGATATTAAGCTGCGGTATCGCGGGTCAGTTTTGGGGCCATTTTGGCTAACATTATCTACTGTAGTCATGATTGTTGCTATGGGGATATTGTACGGTTACCTATTGCACGCGCCGTTGCGTGAGTATTTACCTTTTTTATCCCTTTCGCTTGTGGTTTGGGGGTATTTTTCAAGTATTATTAACGAAGCATCGAGCATATTTGTTCAAAATTCTGCATTGATGCATGCGAGACGTACACCTATTACGCTGATAGCCCTAAGATTCGTTATAAGGCAGTCATTGATAGCATTGCATAATGTGGTCGTGGTTGTAGCAGTATTCGGATTATTTAGGATAATACCGCATAACTTATGGATAGCTGTTCTAGGGATATTTATAATTATTTTTGACAGTTTTTTTGTCAGCTTGCTGATAGGGATTTTAGGGGCAAGGTTTAAAGATATTTCTCCTGTTTCCTCAGCCTTAATGCAGGTGCTGTTTTTTGTTACGCCGATTATATGGAAGCCTAGCTTAATTTACTCTGGAAGGCAGTACCTTCTGCTGGACCCGTTCTATGCTCCGTTAGAGCTTTTGCGCGGGCCTTTGTTGGGGGAGGGGGTACGCTATTCTTTTATTGGCGTGGCTTTCCTTCAGGCTATTGTGTTGAGTGGTGTCACTTGTGTGCTGTTTAGCCGCATGCGGGCGCGCATAGCGTATTGGGTTTGATATGCCGCAGATTGAAGCCACAGATGTATATCTTGAGTTCCCTTTATATCATGCAGAGAGTCGGCTGCTGAAAAAGCGTTTAGCGTCTGCTTTGCAGGGTAAAACGGGGGGAAGCGTAGGAACGCGTTTCGCGCAGGACGCTCGCTCGCGCACTGTTGTTGATGTGCTCCGGGGGATAGATTTTACAGCAAAAGCTGGGGATCGTATTGGTCTCATCGGTCGCAACGGTGCGGGTAAGACAACCCTGCTACGAGCTTTGGCTGGTATTTACGAGCCTGTGCGTGGTGAGATTGTAGTGCGGGGGACCATGGGGGCGTTGTTAGATGCCTCTTTGGGGATGAATCCTGAACTAACCGGGCGAGAAAATGTGCGTTTGTTTGTTCAGCAGGGCGAAGGTGATTTGTCGGCTTTAGATGCTGCTTATGACGACGTGCAAGATTTTGCTGAATTAGGGCATTACTTCGATTTGCCCATTAAAACCTATAGCTCAGGTATGGCGATCCGGCTGGCTTTCGCAATGGCAACAACGTCCGCACCACAAATTTTATTAATGGATGAATGGTTTTTGGCCGGGGACGGAGTTTTCTTAAAAAAAGCGGAAACGCGGCTTAAGCGTCTTATCGATAAGGTCGAAATTCTTGTTGTCTCCAGCCACCAGCCAGAAATATTGGCACGCTGGTGCAACAGGGTCATATGGATGGAGCAGGGTCAAATCCGTGCGGATGGACCTTGCGAAGATACTTTGCAGCAGTACAAAAATTTTTAGGAAGAAGTGGCGCGAGTGACGGGGCTCGAACCCGCGACCTCCGGCGTGACAGGCCGGCGCTCTAACCAACTGAGCTACACCCGCAATGTCTATTCAGAAAACTGAATAGTCTAAAACCCTTAGGCTTTATCAAGAACGCTTAAAGTCGATGTGAAAATAAAAGTGGCGCGAGTGACGGGGCTCGAACCCGCGACCTCCGGCGTGACAGGCCGGCGCTCTAACCAACTGAGCTACACCCGCAACTTTTAAGATCCACACCACCTTGCCGAACCAATCAGGAACGTCATGGCGTTGTTGAGCGGTCTTATATCGGGGGGGTGATATGATGGCAATAGGGTAATTTGTATTTTTTGAAAATTATTACGTTTTTGAGAAAGAGGCCAAGGCACTGTTTTCAGAAAATTTCGCTCCGAGGTCCTGCATGACGTGGGCGTTAACCTCGGAGCAAGAGATTGTCTGTACGAATGAGGGCACTTTTACGGGGTGTGCTTTGCGCGTTCCATAACAATGAGACGGCCTAAAAAATGAGGGGGAAGAAAAAATGTCAGAAATAATCCTGCCGGCACGGTTGGATACGGCAGCATCCGCCAATTTACTGAAGTGCTTAGAAAGTAATTTTGGAGATGTTTCAATGGATGCCTCAAACGTGAAGTTTGTTGGCGCTAAATGCTTAACTATACTGATTTTTTTTAAAGAATTATCCACTAAGAGAGGTAAATCTTTTTCTATAAATAAACCCTCCGCACAGATGGTGGAGGATTTTAACTTTTTGAATATTACAAAATATATGTTTGAGGTCCCTTCAATATGAAAATTCTAACAGTAGATGATACTCGGACAATTCGAGATATGATCAGACTTGCACTGGAAAAAGAGGGGCATGAGGTGGTCCAAGCATGCGACGGATGCGATGCCCTTGAAAAAGTAAAATTTTTTCAGCCAGAGGTAGTAATAACGGACTTTAATATGCCAAATATGAACGGCATTGAGTTATCTAAAAACCTGCGCAGTCTGGAAAATACAAAATATACTCCTATTATAATGTTCACTACGGAAAGTAGTGTTGAAAAAAAAGATATGGGTAAAAAAGCGGGAGTAAGTGGTTGGTTGGTGAAGCCGTTTGAAGCCAAATCCCTTTTGGATGCTATTGAGCGTGTTTCGTTATGAGCGAGATTCAAGAACTAGAAGAAATTAAAGGAATCTTTTTTGATGAATGCAACGAGCAGATTTTATTGCTCGAGAATGATTTGGGCAGCATCAAAAATGGCTCCAAAACAAAGGATAGAATAGATAATATATTTAGAGCAGTTCATTCTATCAAAGGGGGCGCTGCGGCATTTTCTTTCGACGGTATCGTAGAATTTACGCACCTTTTTGAGGCTGTTCTGGACAATATTAGGGAGGGATCCAGAGATTTAAATGAGGCGGAAGTGTCTCTTTTTTTGGGGTGCACAGACCTTCTGGGAGATCTCGTTGAGTGTGCGATTAATCAAAAGAGTATTTTGCCAATTGAAGAAGATCTCAAAATTAAAAAACAATCACTTAATGACTTGCTGAAACAGAAGCATGGGGAGGTGGATGATTTTTTTCTGGACTTTGAACCAGTGAAAATTCAACCTGAGGTAGAGAAAGTAGAAATATATTTAATTTTTGAAAATATATTTTTTAATAATGGTCATGATCCAATATCTTTTTTAAAGTACATATCAAAAAAAATAAGCTTGGGAAATTTAGAAGTTAAATATTACTTTGATAATAATTATGATAATTTTCAACTTTACTATAAAAGCAATATAGATAAGTCAAAAATAAAAGATATAAAATCTATTATTGATTGGTATGGAGACGGGGTGCATTTTGATTTAGAAGAATACCAAGGTAAGGTACCTACACCTACACCTACACCTACACCTACACCTACACCTACACCTACACCTACACCTACACCTACACCTACACCTACTAAAAATCACAATAGTATTCGTGTAGATACATCAAGGATTGATAAGCTTATAGATTTAATGGGTGAAATAATAGTTTCTCAAGGAGAAATGAAAAATTTACTATTAAATAGCGATGGTATAAATTTCTTCTCAAAATTTGAAAGCCTGACCCAAGAACTTCAAGAGAATATTATGGGAATGCGCTCGCATCCTATACGCATCGCTTTCCAAAGAATGAATAAAGTGGTTCGCGAAGCTGCGCGTCTCTCTGGTAAGGAGGTCGATTTGCGTTTTGAGGGTGAAGAAACGGAAATAGATCGTTCCGTTATTGAAAGCTTGATAGACCCTTTGACGCACATGATCCGTAACGCAGTTGATCATGGAATTGAATTGCCTGAAGTGAGAGAGAAGGCGGGGAAACTACGTAATGGTGAAATAGTACTTAGAGCATATCATCATTCAGGTAGAATAATTATTGAAGTAGAGGATAATGGATGTGGTATATCTAAAGAAAAAATTCTAAAGAAAATTAAAAATATAGATCGATATAGTAATAATGAAATCGATGAAGGTGAAATTTATCAGTTTATTTTCTCTCCTGGATTTTCCACGGCGGATCAAGTCTCAAGCTTGTCAGGCCGTGGGGTAGGAATGGACGTTGTACGTAGTGAGGTCGAAAAAAATGGAGGAAAAATATCTATCTCTTCAACCGAAGGGTTAGGGACAAACTTTAAGATATGTTTGCCGCTGACGCTTTCAGTGGTTGAGGGACTATTGGTCTCTTCAAAGAAGCAAAAATTCATTGTGCCGATTGCTGACGTGGTAGACACGTTTAAGATAGAAAAAAATAGAATCCATACTGTAGGAGAAGGTCAGTATATTTATAAATATAGAGATTATTACATTCCAATAATATCAATTATGAATGATAATGGCAATTTTATTTATAAAGATAAGGTTGGTGTCTGTGTAAATAGCGGATTTAGGCCAGGTTTTATTGTTGCATTTGAAGAAATTATTGATAATAGTCGATTTTTGATAAAATCAATAGAAGAGAACTACAAAACTATAGAAGGATTTTCGTCTTCAACAATTTTAGGAGATGGAAGCGTGTCACTTATTTTAGATGTTAACTTTTATGCACGATCATTGAGTTATCCTCTCAAAAAAGAGGAGAATATCAATGGATAAAGCTTTGGTTTTTGCTTGTGATAAATACGAGTTTGCGTTTGATATCGAATGCATCAAAGAAATCAAGAGTTGGATACCTTCAACACCATTGCCAGTTGAAAACCAAAACATAGAAGGTATTATCAATATAAGAGGCACTGTTATCCCTCTAATTAGCCTTTTAAATCTAATTGGCGGACAAAAAGTAGCAGAGAATAAAGCCATAATTGTTATTGAATGTATGGGTAAAAATATCGCTTTTTCTGTATCCGGTGTTAGCGATATTATTGAGTATGATCTTCTAAAAGAAGCGCCAAAAAACTGCTTTGGTGGGAATGATTTTATTAAAGGTATTATATCTATCGGAAAAAGAACAATTTTCTCGTTAAATGAAAACAATATCTTAAAATACGTTATAAATTAAATTGGAATGAAAAATTAACTAATTATTAGGCCTATTATGATATTTAGTTATTTTTTATGGGGGAATGGTGATTACTGCAGCATCTATGTCGATAGTCTTGGTAGATGACCAAACATCTATTAGGTCTTTGCTGAGGAATAGCCTTATACAACTAGGGTTCGTGAATGTATCAGGTGTGAAAAACGGCCTCGAAGCTCTTGAGCATGTGAGGAATAATACAGTTCATTTGATAATCTCGGATTTTAATATGCCGGATATGGACGGTTTGGCTTTGCTCCGTGCTATTCGCTCTTCGCCTAGTACTCAGAAGGTCGGTTTTATCATGCTAACGGGGCACGCGAATAAAAACCTAGTACAGAAGGCTATCTCCGAAGGCGTAAACAATTTCCTAGCCAAACCGTTTACGATAAGTACCCTGAAGTCACGTATTGAAGCAGTTTTTGGGCCAATCTGTGGCGGTTGAGAGGATGTTAAAGTATCCTTTCTCGTGCTGCGCTGTAGATGTGGTACAAAGAGCTTGCTGGCATATGGTCTGAAATCGCTGTGCCGTCAGTCCTGATGCGGTCAATCCAGCCACCATTAAGGTTGGGTTGCAAAAACTTTTTCAAAAGAACTTGATCACTTTCTTCAATGAGTTTGTGACTATTTGTAAGATTAATTAATCTCAAATATTCAGTTTGAGGCCAGACGCGAACGGATTTTTCTATTACTTGGCCACTATCATTGATGGCGTCCAAGACGTTCCCAGATTCAACGCCATGAACAATAGCTTTTTCTTGTAGAGCGTTTGCCAAATACTCTGTGATGTCGTGGTTGGTGGGCTCAGGAGAAAGGCGGAGATACTCTTTAAAAAGCCAGGACCATTCGAACATATGGCCAGGCTCAACGCGATTTTCCCCTTTGTTCTTTTGCGGCGTAAGGTCTTTTTTAAAAAATTCGAGCAAAAAATATGTATCATTTTGAATGAAATAGTTTTGAGCCAATTTAATTAAACCCGATGCATGGAGTAAATATTCTTGTTCTTGAGTCGTTTCATAAAGAGCTAAAAATGCCTCCAGCAGATGCATGTGAGGATTTTGACTGCGGACTTCATTTATTTCGGGAATTGTGTCAACAAATCCGCCATTATTTGATGAGAATAAAGAAATCGTTTCCAGGAATATTTCTTTGGCATTGTTTTTATATTTCGGATCTTGCGTTAGCTTATATGCCCACGCATAAGCATATAAAATAAAGGCATGCGCGTATAAATCTCGAGTTGTATCAGCAGGTTGATTGTTCTGGTCGATTGAAAAAATCCACCCAGGCTTGTGATCTCGTTTCCAATAAAGCTGCTCGATGGTGTGTAGGCACTTCAGCGCTTTGTCGCCGGCATTAAAGAGGCCGTCTACTTCCGCACGGCAATATGTTGCGATTTGCCGTGCTTGCACCATTAGGCGCAGATTGGGCAACTCAATCGGCGCGGCCTCCCATGATAGACGTTCGTGAAAAAGAGAACGTCCAGCATTAAAGCCTTCGCGGCTCCATAACGGGAGAGCTTTTTGGGTAAGCCAATTGCGCCACATATCTGGATATTTTTTGGAAGCAGGCATCAACTATTTCTTGGCCATCTTATGGACGATAGATGTGGTGGAACGGCCTGAAATCAACTCAGAAAGATATACACTTCCGCCGTAGGATTTCACAAAGTCACCCCCAACCACACTGTCTTCTGTGTAATCGGAGCCTTTTACTATGATATCTGGCCGCAAAGCCTTGATAGTTTGAAGGGGGGTATCCTCGTCAAAGATTACGACAAGGTCAACGTAGCGTAATGCGCCCATGACGGTTGCTCGTGCTGCTTGGTCTTGCAGTGGCCGTGTAGGGCCTTTCAGGCGCATCACAGAGGCATCGCTGTTTAGAGCAACCACCAATTTATCCCCTTGCTGGGCAGCGTCTTTGAGTAAGGCAACATGCCCCGGGTGTAGGAGATCGAAGCAGCCATTCGTAAAAACGATGCGGGCCCCGTGATGGCGCCAGTTTTCAACCACATGCTGTGCCCTATCTAGGGATAAGGTGGCGCCGCTCTCTTGCATGTCGGCCAACAGGCTTTGGCTCAGTTCGGCGCGGGACACAGTCGCCGTGCCTAATTTGCCTACCGCAATAGAGGCAGCATTCGTTGCGATAATAATTGCTGTTTCAAGGTCTTGGTTTGCTGAGAGCACACTGGCGACGGTGGCAACGACTGTATCGCCAGCTCCGGACACGTCATAAACTTCAGATTTGTGGGTGCGCGCGTGAGTTGTGCGGCCGTCTTTACTGCAGAGTGTCATACCGTCTTCTGAGCGCGTAACGAGTACGTCGCCGCCAAATTGCTCAATGGCATTGCGGGCTGCGTACTCGATCTCTGCATCGGTTTTGACGGGCAAATTGGTCGAGGCTTTAAGTTCGCCTCTGTTCGGCGTTAGGAGTGTTGCGCCACGATAAGCCCGGAAATCTAGTTGTTTTGGGTCAACGATAACGGGGATTGCTCTAGATTGTGCCTCAGCGAAGATAGCTTGTAGCACTGGAGGGCTTAATACGCCTTTTGCATAATCTGAACAGACTACTACATCCGCATTTTGAATGGCTTTTCGCGCAGAAACTATGAGCGCGTTTTGTGCGCTTTCAGCGACTTGGCTGGTCTTTTCATCATCAATGCGGACCAGTTGCTGGCGGCCGCTCAGAACGCGTGTTTTTGTAATGGTTGGGCGTGTTGGATCTGTAATAATACCGTCAGTATTAATGTTGGGCAGTGCTTTAAGGGCGTTGCATAGCGCCGTCGCAGAATCGTCATCTCCCACTAAACCGACGAGGCTAACTTGGCAGCCTAATGTTGCCGCGTTCATGGCTACGTTGGCTGCTCCACCGGGCACAGTGGTGTGGTTCGCGCGTACGAGGACAGGTACAGGCGCTTCAGGAGAAATTCTTTCTACTGAGCCATTAATATAGCAGTCGAGGATCAGGTCACCAATAATGGCGATCCGGCCAAAATCGAAATTGTCGATCATATAAACGGTTATCCTCGGGTACTCATCGCGTCGGTGGGTATTATTTCTCAGCGGAGGCAAAGGCACCACCCCAAACCCACCAGTTATATTGCTTTTGCAATTCCTGGGCAGCCAGTTGGGCGGAACGTGCAGTAGGAAAGAGACCAAAGCAGGTGGCGCCGGAGCCGCTCATGCGGGAGAGTAAGCAGTCCGTAGAAAAACTAATCGCCTGCAATGTGTCATTGATGATGGGGGCAAGGCCCGTAGCTGGCGGCTGGAGATCGTTGGTAGTCTTGTCCAATACAGAAACCAAATGCTCCATTCCGTCCCAGTGGCAGGGTAAGTTTGGTTCTGTGCGGCTCTTTGGTCCTCCGTTAGCCGAAAAGCGACGGAAGATGTCGGGGGTAGAAACCGCAACTCCGGGGTTTACCAGCATTATCCCGCCAGCAGGCATAGCGGGCACAGCCTTCAGTACTTCGCCAATGCCTTGCATGCGTGTCGCGCGTTGGGCGAGACATACAGGGACGTCCGCGCCCAATTTAGGGGCAATGTCTTTCAGTAAGTCTTTTGGAATGTTCCACAGTGTGGAGAGTAGCCGAAGTGTAGCAGCGGCATCTGCAGACCCACCACCGATGCCAGAGGCAACGGGAAGGTTTTTTTCGAGTGTTATGTGTGCTCCAAAGCTGCTTTTGGCGTGTATTTTTAGCAGCTGGGCGGCTTTTAGAATTAAGTTGTCATCGGTTGAGCTAAGGCCGGTTCCGAATGGACCGTGAATTGACAATGTGCAGTTGCCGTCTGTCCGAAGCTCTGCGGTAAGCCGGTCTCCTACTTCGGTGAAGACGGCAAGGCTGTCTAACAAATGGTAACCGTCGGGGCGACGACCTGTGACATGCAAGAAAAGATTGATCTTGGCGTGGGCAGTGTCATGCAAAGTCAGGGGGGAGGTCATGCATTCCGCTCAGGTTAGTGTTCAAAAATGGCGAGGTGCGGCCCGCCATGATTTAGAGCATTCTCAATCAGAACTTGATCATGAGACGAAGGTGTATCGTCCAAAGCTTGGTTCCATTGATCTTGCGCCTCTGTATGGCGTCCTTGGTACCAGTAGGCAACACCCAGATGATAGGCAATTTCGGGATCGTTTGGTGCGTGCTCTGCGGCCTGGTGTAAAATATCGGTCGCTTTCTTCAGGTCGCCTTTAATTTTTAAAAGCCCCCAAGCGTAGCTGTCTTGTATTGCGGTGTTATCCGGTTGGAGGTGCACAGCTTTTTCAAGAGATGACATGGCAAGTGTGGCGTTTTCGTTATGCTCTACAGAAGCATAGCCCACAAAGTTGAGGACATCAGCATCCTGAGGAGCAAGTTCTAGGGCATGCATCATATCTTCGCGGGCGTGCGGCCAGTCGTCTGCACTCTCATAGGCCATTGCGCGCGCCAGCAAGAGGGGCCAGACATCATTCTTGCGG
The DNA here is from genome assembly GCF_006542335.1 of Neokomagataea tanensis. Classification (GTDB taxonomy): domain Bacteria; phylum Pseudomonadota; class Alphaproteobacteria; order Acetobacterales; family Acetobacteraceae; genus Gluconobacter; species Gluconobacter tanensis. Next base: position 1,650,319 of record NZ_CP032485.1, read on the forward strand.
GGAGATGAGGCGTGCAGTGCTTGTGAATAATGGTTGATAGCGTCTTTGTAGAGGCCCGATACATTCTCGGTGTCTGCGAGTTGTGTCAGGAAAAAAGGATCGTTTGGCTTGAGGCTCAAGGCGTGAATAAGGGTGCGGCGGGTTTCGGCCGAATTGTTGATACGGGTGGCAAGATTGATGCGTTCTTGTGCTGCGAGAACAGCGAGTGGGTCTGAATCTGCCACTGAGTTTAGAAGTTCGAGGCCTTGGCTTGCCTGGTGATCATTATTGAAAAGGTCCGCTAAAAATATACGGGCCACTGTAAGGGCAGGATCAAGTCTAAGCGCCTCTTGCAGGGCGATAACAGCAACGGCATTTGAGTTGTCGTTATGGGCACTCGCGGTAATCATCGCTGCGATTTGCAGATTTAGGATAGCGGCAGCTTGGCGCGGGGTCACTGGCCCTCGTGGTTTGAGGTGTTCTTGCAGGCGATCCACGGTAAGTGCAGTGAGTGATGACTGAGTTCCCAAATCGGCCAAGCGTTTTAATGCTTCTTGCTTGTGATTGGTTGATGCAAGCCACGCGCTCTCAAGGTCTGCTGAGAGGATTTGCAAAGCGGGTGTGGGCGGAGTGGTTTGCGCTACTCGGTTATAGAGTGTTCGGATGGTGTCCGCCGCAGCAATTCGTTCTGCTATCAACGCTGCGTGGAGAACCAGTAAACTTCTTGTCGGGCCAAAGGAAGCAGCATCGTTCAGAAGGGAAACGGCTTGGCGTAATTGCGAAGTGTTTGGGGAGTGTGCGTTCTGGTTTTCGTCTACCAAGCTCCAAGCCGTCAGTACGGGGGATGCAAGGGCTATGAGTGGCCCCGGGTGGCTGCTGTGGCTTAATATTCGACGAACGTCAGAGGTTTGGTGTGCCGCTAAAGCTTCCTCGGCAAGGAGGAATGATGCGATGTCGTCGTCAGGCATGAGGCGCGCAAGCGCTGCAGCGTCATCTATTTTGCCATTCATTGCCGCATAGCTAAGAGCTTGTTTGCGGATAAGCAGATCGGTTGGTGATAAATGTGAGAGGTGCAGCAGCGCTTCTGATGCTTGGGGGATATCCCCGCGTTGCATCATTGTGTCGGCGGCAAGGCGCCATCCAGTCAAAGACGAGTCAGGGGAGGTGGGAGACGCCGCTTTTTGTAAGGGAGAGACGCTTTGTGCATAAGAGCATGCCGGGCTCAGCATAAGCAGTATCGTCGCGAGGCGGGTTGCCTTACGTTGGTGTGCCGAACAGTAGGAAATGAGGCGCTGGATTGGCCTGTGCCAGAAACTGTTGATCTGCATAATATTAGTCTTCTAGACCGGCTGGGGTTTATCGCCAAATGAAAGAAGACAGGAAGCGTAAAAGCGCATGACGCCTGAAGTAACTTTGCAGCGTATGGAAATGATTTCAGCGCTGACACTCCTGTATGAATGGGGTGTCGACGAGGTCATGCTTGATTCGCCGCAAGATCGGTTTGCGGAAGTCGAAGCGGAAATCAAAGCCGCAGTGCCGAGTGAACTCCCGCGGAAAATGCGTACTCGTTCTCCTGAGGGGCGCGCTGAGGAGCATATTCTGCCTGCCAATGGCGGTGTCCCTGCTGGTGCGCCTGTTGGTGGTGCAGCGGATTTGTCGGAGACGGGACTTCTGGCGCGCACAGCAATGCACCAACTCAAGGCGCATTACGTCGAAGGAGCACCGATTTTAATTGTGGGAGAAGTTCCAGACGCGGAAGAAGACCGCACTGGCCAGCTTTTTTCGGGCGAGAGCGGTGCTTTGCTAGAGCGAATGCTGGCATCGATCGGAGTGGCGCGTGCCGACTTGTCTTTCGTGCCAGCGGTGCCGTGGCGTCCGCCGGGGGGGCGTCCGTTAAGCGCATCTGAAATGCAGGCTTGTAGACCATTGCTGCAAGAAGCTTTGCGGCAAGGACGGCCAAAGCGAATCGTTACTTTGGGTGTAACGCCCCTCAGGATGTTGTGTGGTGAAAAGCTCATGCTAGGGCGCGCGCGCGGGCGGTGGGTTGACATTACTGTGCCGGGAATAGAGGGGGGCGTGCCTCTTTTGCCTATGTACCACCCGGCGCAGTTAAAAGTGGGTCCCCTCATTCGGAGAAAGTTGTGGGAAGACCTTCTTTCTTTGCGTCAGAGCCTCCAAAGTGAGCAGTAGAAATTGGTCATTTTGAGGTGTGGCAAAAAAAATGCACAAAAGAGAAAAAAACCACTGAATTTAGGTGGTTGACCACTGGAACGAATCGTTAGTCTTCGATATGATCGAACAGTCGCGGGCTGTAGACTTTCCTCAAAACTTGATTTGGGCCGCGAAAACGTGTAGCCACTCGCCGCTATGCGATGGATTATTCCTTTAAATTGTAACAATGCAGCACGTGCTGTGGTCGTTAGCGCGCTTCTTGTCGCCGGCGGTTCTTTCTCGGTTGTGCGAGGGCAGACGGCGCGTTTGCAGTCGGACCCGTCAGGGACTGTGCAGACTGAAGATGCGCATGATGACGAAACGGCATTTGCCCGAGGTAGATCCACGGACGACACTGTAGTGTCTTTGCCGCATCCGCTTTCTGCGGGTGAGGCAGCGCAGTACAGGCAGATTTTTCAAGCACAAAGACGTGGCGATCTTAAGCTTGCACAGATCAGCCAGAAGCGTCTGCTCGACAGTACGCTCCTGGGAGACGTGCTGGCAGATCGTTACCTTGCACCAGAAGCGAAGCCCTCAGCGGAAGATTTAAAGGATTGGCTGAAGCATTACGCGTCCTTACCCGATGCGGGTAGCATTCAGGGTGCTTTGCTTAAGATGGTTCCGCAGGGAGCTGTCTCAGTTCAGACATTCCGGCGTTCTCTCGCTGCTGATGCAGCGATGGACGATACGCACCATGTTAACGTCGCGGCGGCTCCCGATCCTCTCGCTCATGCTTTTACGCGGAACCCATTATTGGACCGTACTGTGCAAGAGCGCGTATCACGCGGCGAGCGCGGTGCGGAGAGTGCTCGTAAGCTGGTTGACGCGACCCCGGGTATGACTGCCGCTTACGCTGGGCAGCTTTACGGTGAGATTGCTCTGGGTCTCCTCTCTCAAGGTATAACGTCAGCGGCTTTGAGAACGGGTAGTGCCGGGTATAACCGGGGGCAGCATAATGTTGCGTTGCCAGCATACGTTGCAGGACTGGCAGCATGGCGGCTGGGGCAATATGAGGCCGCTTATACGCTTTTCGAAAATGCAGCGAATGCGCCACTGACTACGCCTGAGGCGCAGGCATCAGCAGCGTACTGGGCAGGGCGTGCATCCGTTCCAGTGCATGGGATGGCGCGTTATGCAAGCTGGCTGCACCGTGCGGCAAACCATAAAGAGACATTCTATGGTTTGTTGGCTATGCAAAGTTTGGAGCAGGGGCGCAAAGGCCATGCGCGCGTCCCAGGGATTGCAAAAGAGCTAACGCTCCATGACCCTATCCCGGTTCTAAGTGAAATTGATGTGGAAGCGGTAGGCGCTTTGCCGGATGGGCAGCGCTTGTTCGCTCTTCTCCAGATCGGTGAAAGAGGCCGTGCAGAAGCGGTTATGCGTCAATTATGGTTTGATGTTGTTGGTGACCCTGCACGTGCACGTTCCGTACAGCTGGTTGCGCAGGCAGCAGGCTTTCAGGATTTGTCAGAACAGTTGGCGTCCTTGATCGTGAATGGTGAGCATCAGTCTAGCGTAGGGGCGCCTACGCCTCTACCGATGCCAAATTTACGCCCCGCTCATGGCTTCCGCGTTGATCCGGCTTTGGTATACGCCCTGACACGGGTTGAATCGAATTTTGACCCAGCAGCAGTTTCCGGAATGGGGGCTGAAGGCTTGATGCAGATACGCCCTCTGACGGCCAGCTTCGTGATGCATCCTCATCAGGTTTATGATTCAAAAGGTGTTGCCGTGCTGTCGGTGGCTCCGGGGATAACCGAACGGTTGCGCGACCCTGCCTCTAATTTGGATATCGGGCAGATGTACGTCGTGTACCTCGCAAACCAGTCTAGCCACGTGAATGATGCGACGCATCCGTCCGGGGGTGACTTGGTGCGAGTACTGGCATCTTACAATGCAGGGCCGGGTGCGATTGCACGTTGGGAAGCTGCACAGCAAGCAGATGTCCACGACCCGCTCTATTTTATGGAAACTTTGCCAAATACAGAAACGCGGGACTACGTGCACCGCGCTTTGACGTTCACTTGGTTATATGCTCGCCGTCTGCACGTAGGCGCACCGTCGCTGGCGTCTTTAAGTGCTTCTGAATGGCCGTCATTCTCGGCGGAAGAAGCTCTCGCGCGCAAACATGCGGTTAATTAACTGACCTAAAAAGGTATGTGCAGGCCTGATGCGCGCTCATAAGAGCGCGATGAGGGCTACGCCTGCAAGGATAAGACACAAGGCTGCCAGCAAAATAACGGTAAGGCGCTTTTCTATAAAATGGCGAATGGGTTCGCCGTAAATTTTAAGCAGAATCGCCTCAAGGTAAAAACGTGCGCCTCGTGTTACAATGCTGGCCGCTATAAACGGCAGCAGTGAGTAATGAGCGGCGCCTGCGGCTATGGTTACGAATTTGTACGGCAGAGGTGTTAGGCCTTTAGCCAGTATGATCCATATGCCGTATTGCCTGAACAAGGCTTCCAGCGCTGAAACCTTTTGCTCTGCATGGTAAAAATGGGCGATGGGTTCACCAATGTGCTGCATGAGAAATGCGCCAAGGACCCACCCGAGTACACCACCCGCGACGCTTGCAAGTGTGCATAAGCCAGCCAGTTGCAATGCACGCTCCCTGTTTGCAAGCAGCATGGGGATGAGCATGACATCGACTGGGATGGGAAAGATAAAGGCCTCTGCGGCTGCAATGACGATAAGCCAGAGAGGAGCGCGTGGGGATGCTGCAAGTAGCATGAGGCGGTTGTAGAGTGATGTCAGCACGGAGAACTTCTCTTCGGGGAGGGAGTGCTATGTCCTATCCCCGTGCTGCCAAAATGAAAAGTTGTTTGCGTCAGGGGCGCGGTTGTAGGCATTTGATTAAAACGAAAAATAAAAACTCCGCGCTCGTAGCGGAATAGTAAAGAGAATCATCAATGAAGGTACGCTACACATGGCCAGCGCGGCTGCTGCATTGGCTTATGGCTGGTATTATCATTACGGCGTGGGGAATTGGTTTTTACGCTGACCGTATATTGCCCGTTGGTCCTTCGTATAACCGTGCGGGCTTGTTGGCATTCCACAAAGAAATTGCGACCTGCATCATTATACTCTTCGTTCTGCGCCTAGCGTGGAGGGCGACACACCGTCCGCCTGAAGTTGAGGGAGCATTAACGGAGGATCAGCGTTTCGTTGTTCATGTCGCGCATTGGGCATTGTATGGCCTGATGATTCTGACACCACTAACCGGCTGGATCATGTCTTCTGCCCACGGCTACCCGGTGCCAATGTTGTGGTTGGTCCACCTTCCGCCTTTGGTTCATAAAAGTCCTGTCTTGGCACCGTTCTTCACGTCGCTTCATCAGCTTTCATCGTGGGTTTTGGGGGTGTTCATAGCAGGACACATTACCGCAGCGTTGTTGCACCGTTTTTCACGCCGCGACGGCATTATGGACACGATGCTTTAAAATTACTCCGTTGCGGCCTTCAAGCCTTGGCCTGCTGCCAAAGGGCTGAGGGGCAGTGCCCCCATAAGGCATGCACCAAGAAGGTCTAGGCCGGTTTCTGCCGTGGTGCCTAATAATGGGGCGTATGAGGCTGCCGCACCAAAAATGAGCACAGGGGTTGCCAAGGGTAAAACGAGTAAGGGGAGTAAGACGCCACCGCGTCTAGCTCCCAGCACAATGCAGGCTGCCATCCCGCCGACAAGAGACAGGCAGAGTGTCCCTAATGTTAGGCTGATGAGTAAAATAGGCATCTCTTGCTCGGTCACGCCGAGCATTAGCCCTAACGGTAAGCTGGCAACAATAAGTGGAAGCCCGGTTGTAAGCCAATGAGCAATCATTTTCGCTAAAGCGACCCATGGCGCGGATAGGCCTGTCAGCATTAAAAAATCGAGTGACCCGTCATCAAGCTCGGAGCCGAAGAGACGGTCCAGTGGCAGAAGGGAAGCGAGAAGTGCGCAGACCCATATAATTCCCGGTCCCATATGACGAAGCAAATCAGGCGATGGCCCAAGGGCTAGGGGGAACAAGCTGCCGCATAAGACAAAGAACAGTAGGGTAGCTAATGTGTCTGCACCAAAGCGGAAGGCCAAAAGAAGGTCGCGCCTGATGAGGGCATAAAAAGCTGTCATTCTGGAAAGTCCTCGTCAAACGCGTCGAGCAATGTTGTATCTTCTGCGATGACCGGGAGTTGGTGTGTTTGTGCCTCAGGAAGTGGCAGAGGAACATGGGTGGTTGCTACGAGTGCGCCGCCCTGCTTGCGGTGCTCCGCCATAATTGCCCCGAGCCTAGCGATGCTGGCTTGGTCAAGTCCCACGCTCGGCTCATCAAGTAGCCAAATTTTTGCGTCCGAAAGCATAATGCGGGCAAAGGCTGCACGTCGTTTTTGCCCGGAGGATAGAAGGCGTGCAGGTACGTCAGCTAAATGTGCGAGGTCTAGTGCTTGCAGCACACGAGCCAAAGGCACTGAGCTGAGTTGTGCTGAAAGAGCGAGGTTGTGACTTAAGCTTAATGCAGGTTTGAGTGCATCTTGGTGGCCTAGCCATGCGATGGGAGCATTGCGCTCAACATGGCCACGCGTTGGGCTGCGCAGGCCAGCGAGCGTGCGTAGGAGCGTTGATTTTCCTGCGCCGTTTGGACCTGTTAGGAGCATGGCTTCCCCTGAGTGGAGGGTCAGGTTCACTTGATCTAATACCAAGCGATCCCCCGGAAGACGCATAAGTTCTGCACCGTGAGGAGCGGGGTGGTGAGATTCAGCGTACCCATGCCCTTAATTGAGACTCATTATCATTATCATTTTTCAAAACCTTTGACCAGCATGTTCTGTGGCGGGGTAGGGCACTTATACACAGCTAGGACAAAGTGTCGTGCGCAATGAAGTCACTTCTGTGAAAATGGAAAAAACTCGCTTCTTTTGGGTGCCTTCGTTATGGGGGCTTGGATAATTTATGTTAGAGTAAGCCAGACACTCGCGTCACGTGCTGCACTGTTTTTGATAAGGGGCCCGAAAACTGACTGATCTCGTACTTCGGGCGAGTGACATCACCAAATCTTTTGGTGGAAGCCCGATTCTCAAAGGAATTTCGCTGGATGTGGAGCGCGGCGAACTCATTTCCATCATCGGACCTTCAGGGTGTGGGAAGTCAACGTTTCTACGTTGTTTGAATTTCTTGGAGCATCCTGATGCGGGTTCTGTTCACATTGAGAATGTGTCAGTCGCGTGTACTGGCGGGCACTGGACGCGAAACAACGAGGCCCAAGCGCATAAGCTACGCCAACATGTAGGTATGGTCTTTCAGTCGTTTAATCTTTTTCCGCACCGCACAGTGCTGGATAACGTCATGATGGCCCCTGTGCATGTAAAGCGTATGGCGCCCGATGCCGCAGAAAGCATTGCGAAAGAATTACTGGAAAAAGTTGGGTTGGCGCATGCCATGCAGCGTTTCCCCGATAGTCTTTCTGGTGGGCAAAAGCAGCGCGCGGCCATAGCGCGAGCCTTGGCGATGAAGCCTTCCGTTATGTTGTATGACGAGCCTACTTCGGCCTTGGACCCGGAATTATCAGAAGAAGTTTTGACGGTCATGCGCGCCCTTGATGAAGAAGGCATGACGCAACTGATTGTCACGCATGACATGCGCTTTGCGCAAGCAGCGTCTGACCGAGTGTTGTATTTTGAGGGGGGGGAGATCGTGGAAAGTGGAGATCCTGACCTGATGTTTGCCAACCCACAAGACGGACGTACGCGCCGTTTCCTGCGGACCTTGATAGGATGAATCGCTTTCTAACGTTCTTGGGCATGTGCCTGTGTGTTGTGGCTTTTTCGGTTCAGCAGGTACACGCAGCAGAGACTGCGTCGCAGGGTGTGGTACCCGGAGCGCTGAACCCAACGGATTTGCCCTGGTCCTCAGACGGGGAAGCAAATGTTCCGTACACATTCCATGACCCCGCCGAAGAAGCGCGCATAACAGGGTTTGAGTACGATTTGGTTGCTGCTCTCGGTGAGCGCATGGGACTGAAATCACGCTTCATTCAAAATGACTGGGATGGTTTGATACCCGGACTATCGCGCGGTTTATATGCGATGGTCGTGGATGGCATAGAAATGACGCCGGAGCATAAAGCGGCAGTTCTCTTCTCCCATCCTTACTACATAACCAGTAACCGTATTGTGGTCCGCAAATCGATGGCGCACCCGCCACTCACAGTAGGGGAGTTGCAGGGGCGGACCGTCGGGACGATTAAAGAAACATCGGCCGAACGGATTTTGCGCCTTGATGGGCATATCGCTATCCGCTCATACGTCGAAGAAACAAATGCCTTTGCGGATTTGCGCAACGGTAGGCTTGATGCGATCCTGCTGGACGAGCCGATTGCTCTTTATTACGGCACAATCTCTGACGATATGGAGATTGTAGGCCAGCCAGTTGGTCATACATCTTACGGAATTGCGTTTCGTAAGGGAGAGGACCAGTTATGCGGCCGGGTTGATGCAGCTTTAGATGCCATGACCCGCGATGGAACGCTGCACAAAATTCTGGCGAGATGGAATTTGTGGACTCCTGCTATGGCAGAGTTCACAGGTGACCACACCCAGCCGGATATCGCGCCAACGGAGTGGCAACGCTACCGAGATGCAATGGAGGCAACCACCGGTCATGGGTGGTATGTGCTTGTTAAGCGCTACGTAAATTTCTTACCATTGATAGGCCGTGCTGCATTAATGACTCTGGCCGTTTCGGCATTGGCTATGGTCTTGGCGGTTGTGCTTGGGGTTAGTTTGGCTTTGGCACGCCATTATGGTGGTTGGGTGCTAAGAACGCTTGCCGGGCTATATGTCGAAATTATCCGTGGCACGCCGTTGCTGATTCAGGTTCTTTTCATTTTTTACGGGCTGCCAATTATCGGCATACGCCTCTCTCCCTTCGTGGCGGGTGTGCTGTCGCTCGGTTTGAATTACGCGGCCTACGAAGCTGAAAACTACCGGGCCGGCCTTCTATCCGTTCCAAAGGGTCAAAGTGAAGCAGCGGTTGCGTTGAATATGACGCATTTCCAAGCATTGCGGTTGGTTGTCGTACCTCAAGCCTTCCGCACGGTCGTGCCGGTGATGACGAATGATTTCATCTCGTTGTTAAAAGACAGCTCGCTGGTCTCGGTCATCACTTTGAGCGAATTGAGCCAGGCCTATGTCCGTCTCTCGGCGACGTATTATGATTATTTCGGCACAGGCTTGATGGTTGGGGCTGCGTATCTGCTCTTGGGGCTGCCTTTTGTTAGGCTGGCCCGAATAGCTGAGCGGCGAATGGGGCGCAGTATGGGCAGCGGATCTGGCCGCCCACACTGAAGGTCGCACCTGAAAAGTTAGGGGCGGTGGCGCCCGGGGCTGGCGGGGTCGCTCACAGCTTCTGGGCGGAGGTCACTCTCCGTCAAGTTGCCGCTAAACCCTTTCCACAAAAGGCGGGTCCAGACTTTGGCCCAAGCATTTGTGTCCGCGACGAACGTTTTGGCCGCTGGAAAGTGGGACAGATTACCTTTGGCCCAAGCTTCAAGGGGGCAATGACCTGATTTGTAACGGGCTCAACAGGAGCAAGAAGTGTGGTGACGCTTTCGGCCTGAACGCTTTGAGAGCCTTGCACGGCCGCTACGTGGAACCAGCCAATATTTATCATGATGGGCGGAATGGGATAAGCGAGCGTATTGAGGCGCGCAAAGGCGGCTTGGTCAAAAGATTGCTCGCCTGAGGCGGCGCCTTGCGGCAATGCGCTTGAAGTGAACGTGCATTCCTCGACTGGAAGACCAGTAGGGGCTGCTTTCTCACTTATCTGTGCGAAGTAGTTCCGGTCGTCATGACAGGGGGCATCCAAGTTTAGGACGGCGGAGGTCGGAATTGGAATTTGAGTAGCGCGAACAATAACGATCCCGGTGATAACGCCACGGTCCATTCGTGCGAGAAACTGTTCCGACAATTCGCCCCTTGGCCCCGTTTGGCCTGTCAGAATGGGGTGCCAGTCCCCGGCAGGCAGCGGGATTGTATGGCCGGCAATGTGGATGCTGCCGGTTTGAAGAATGTTAGGATCAGGCAGGCCGAGCTTGCCTGAATCATCGGGGGCTGGAGCAGCCCCCTGCGCAGCTGTGCCTTGGGCGTTGGGCGCGTGCCCTGGCAGCCAAGGTGCTCTGTGTTTGAGCGCTTGGGTAGGAAAGAATGCCGTCAAGCCAGCGCATGCCCCTCCCAATAAAAAGGCTGTCCGCCAGAGAGGGGCACGTTTCCAAAGGCGTACGAGAGCTGTCACAATAATCTCATTACTTCAGTGATCGTGTTTTAAGGATTATGTGCTGAAGATCGTCCGAGCTGAAGGTCGGCATCGCGGCTGATTTCGGCTGTGACGTTTTGGCCATTGCTGGTTAGGCGCACCATTTTTGCACCTTGCTGGCGCGCAACAATGAGGCTTTCGCTGATCATATCTTCAATCGAGCGGACGAGATCACGCGCACTGGCGCCGGTACCGAGGTTTTTCTGCTTTTGTAACAATTGGAACAGAAGTGTTGGATCGATGCCGCCTGTTTCGACGTGCAGGCCGTAGCTTTCGATCATTGTTTCAATCTCAAGAGCTGCCACGCGGGCGAGATCCAAGCCGTGCAGTGCGCGGAAAACAAAAATACGGTCAAGGCGGTTGAGGACTTCTGGGGCGAAACCTGCACGCTTTAGTGCCTCGACAGATTCGGCTCTCATGCGATCAGGTTCGTTTTCGTAGCGCTCTGCAATTTCTGTCAGGGCGTCCGTTGCGATGTTCGATGTCAGAATAAAGATCGCTCGGGTTGTAGAGACCTGCTCACCGGTAGACGCTTCCGTGATGTGGCCGTCATTCCACGCTGTGAGGAACTTTTTAAAGACGTCTGGGTGCGCTTTTTCAATTTCATCAAGCAGGACGACGGCATCTGGTGCTTCTTTCAAGCCACCGGTCAGGGCACCAAAAGTGTCGGACCCGACATATCCGCGTGGCGAACCGAAAAGGAGTGTCGCGGCATGAGGGCTGGACATTTGCGTCATGTCGTAATGCTGCAAAGGCCGGTCAGTCTGTTTGGCAATTTGCTTGGCGAGGTAGGTTTTGCCGGTACCTGGAGGGCCAGCCAAAAGGAAAACGCCGACGGGCTTTCCGCGAACTTGAAGCGCAAGGCGACGGCGCAGTTGCTGAGCGACGTCTTCACAAACGCGGTCTTGCCCGATGACGCGGGCACGCAAAGATGCAGCCAGTTCTTCAGCATCTATCACGGTTTCACGTTGTTCGCGGGCCATCAGTTCTTCGAGGGCCCCACGGTTAGTTAGGCGGCTGAGGACGTCCATGAGAAAGCCTTTCCTGCGCCGAAGACCACGGCGGGCGAGTGATTCGGCAGAAGTTTCGTATAAAAGACCGGAAAGAGTGAGCAATGTGCCCAGCCCAGCTGCGTAAGGAAAGGCGGGGCGTAGCCATTCAAAGGCATGTCGCAATCCATCCAGCGATAGATGCAGCATTACGCATACCTGTATTACGGCTAGCACGAGGAACACTGCCATCATTAATGGCATGGCCCGGTTAAGCGTCGGAATAAGAGAACGGAACATCAAATGCTACCTTGTCACTGGACGATAACGCCAAGCTCAATGGCTTGGTTCAGACCGGTCAGGGTAGGGAGCGCCTCGGGGCCGAGGGCTGTTAAGGCAATAATTGAGAGAAGAGCATTATGAGGTGCCGTAACCGGGGTAATGCTCACCGCGCCAGCTGTCGTGATGGGTAGTACAACAGGTTGAAAAGACGCGCTCAGAACGACACGCTGGGTTATGCCGGCGCTTGTAACATCCACCACTTGTCCGGGTACGCCCGCAGCATCCAGCAGAGGAAGCTGGGCGAGGCGTATATCGCCCCGCTGGAGCGATGCCATTATTTTTGCACGGGTTGCCGAATCAAAATGCGATGCTGCCAGCGCTTTTGGGGCATCGTTTAAAGACAACATGGATAACTGTGCAGCAGCAGGCAGAGGCTTGGGAGTATCTGCCATTTTTGCAGGGGAAGCAGGCAATAGCCCTTGGGTGTAGGCGTAAAAGCCGCCTCCAAGTGCAAAAACGGTTAAAAGGCACAGCGCGATGGGGCCAGTGTTACTGGATGCTTGCGGGCGCGCCTTTTGAAGTTCGGGCCGAGGAGGAGGCAATGTCATAATTTAGTATCTCACCTCGCATTAACGCAGAACGCAAGCTTTAGCTCTGTAGGGAAATGTAAACTATTCTTTCTGAGCGTTCCTGAGGTGCTGGAGAGGGAAGATATCAATGCTTGCGTTTACGGGCCGCCTGTCTTAATGAAACAAGTATTCCTTTCATCTTCCGCTCTTTTTTCGGGGGGTGGCCTTTACGGGCCGCCTTTTTTGTTTTGGCAGATCACGATACTTTTTCTGATGACGCTCCGGCCTATCCGGAGATGCCGCATTTAGGCGGGCTTGAGGCTCGTATTGCGGCACGGATTGCGCCTACCTTGGCGGATCTGGGGTATGAACTCGTGCGCCTTTCGGTGCTCGGGCGCGAGACTCCAACCGTGCAAGTCATGGCTGACCGTGCTGATGGCAGCCTCATTTCCGTGGATGATTGTGAACAAATCAGCCACGCCGTCGGCGCAGTGTTGGACGTGGATGATCCGATTCCGGGGGCGTGGATGCTTGAAGTATCTTCTGCCGGGATTGACCGTCCACTTACGCGCTTGAAGGATTGGGATCGGTTTGCGGGCCATCTGGTTAAAGCCGAGGTTGATGTGCCTATTGACGGGCGGCGTCGTTTTTCAGGTGTGGTGATGGGCACGCGCGATGGCGCAGGCCTGATCCGTCTTGATGACGGCAACGAAGCGGCTCTGCCTTTGGCGGACATCCGCAAGGCTCGTCTGGTGCTGACCGATGCTTTAATTGAAGCAAGTGCGGCACTTTCGGGCATCGACCAGACTGCGTCTGATGAAGGTGAAGCACGCCGCGTGCCCAAGCTAAACCCCGGCAAACCGGGTAAAAAAGGCTCTGGTCGCAAGGCAGCCGACAAAAACACCGTAGGGAAGAACTGATGATGACCTGTTTCATGCTGGTTGGAGGTCCTAACTAATGGACACATCTGTGACCCGCCCTGAACTGCTTCTGGTGGCGGATGCGGTCTCGCGCGAGAAAAATATCGATCGTGACGAGGTGCTGGAGGCGATGGAGCAGGCCATCCAGAAGGCTGGCCGCGCGAAATATGGCCACGAAAAAGATATTCGTGCGACAATCGACCGGAAAACCGGCGAAGTTCGTTTGAGCCGCTGGACAGAAGTTGTCGAGCAGGTCGAGAATGAAGATACGCAGATACCGGTTCACATCGCGCGTAAATTCCAGCCAGAAATCAACATTGGTGAGCATCTGGTCGACCCGCTGCCGCCAATCGATTTCGGACGTATCGCTGCGCAAACCGCAAAGCAGGTCATTGTTCAGCGCGTACGTGAATACGAGCGCAAGCGCCAGTATGACGAGTTTAAGGATCGTGTAGGTGAAGTCGTTAACGGTACGGTTAAGCGTACGGAATACGGTAACCTCATGGTTGAGATTGGCAGCACTGAAGCATTGCTTCGTCGTGATGAGCTGATTCCCCGTGAGTCTTTCCGTAACTCTGAACGCGTTCGTGCTTATATCTACGACGTTCGTGACGAAACCCGCGGTCCGCAGATCTTCCTGTCACGTACGCACCCTGCGTTCCTAGCTAAGCTTTTCGCTCAAGAAGTGCCTGAAATTTACGACGGCATCATTGAAATCAAGGCTGTAGCGCGTGATCCGGGTTCCCGTGCGAAAATGGCTGTCATCTCCCGAGATGCTGCTATTGATCCAGTCGGTGCGTGCGTTGGTATGCGTGGTTCACGTGTGCAGGCGGTTGTTGCTGAGCTGCAGGGCGAAAAGATCGACATTATCCCTTGGAGCCCCGAAGCCGCGACATTCGTGGTTAACGCGCTGGCCCCTGCTGAAGTCAGCAAAGTGGTGATGGACGAGGAAGCTGGTCGCGTTGAAGTCGTGGTGCCGGACGAGCAGCTGTCTTTGGCGATCGGTCGACGTGGTCAGAATGTACGTTTGGCGAGCCAGCTGACGCGTTGGGATATTGATATTCTGACTGAGGCTGAAGAGTCTGAGCGCCGCCAAGAAGAGTTCCGTAAGCGTAGCGGTTTGTTTGTCGAGTCGCTTGATGTGGACGATGTTATTGCTGGTCTTCTGGTAACGGAAGGCTATCATAGCATTGAAGAATTAGCTTACGCGGAGCCCGCAGACCTGCATGACATCGAAGGCTTCGATGAGAGTGTAGCTGAAGAGCTGATGAACCGTGCCAACGATTATCTGGCAAGCAAAGAGCAGGAGCTTGATGACAAGCGTAAAGCTCTTGGCGTGACAGACCAAGTGGTTGACCTTGGCGTATTCAGTAACCAAATGCTCGTGACGCTTGGTGAAAAGGGCGTCAAAACATTGGATGATCTCGGGGATTTGGCAGGTGATGAGCTTGTTGAAATTCTTGGTAGCGATTCGATGGATGAAGAGACGGCCAATGAGGTAATCATGGCGGCTCGAGCACATTGGTTCGAGGGCGAATCTTCGGGCAATGATGCAACGTCTGAAGAAGAAAAGCACGAGGAGTCGGGCGACGTCTGAGTTAACCGATATTGATGGCACTGCCTTTGAATGTGACGAGGGTGTCGACGATGTCTCGCTAGAAAAGGGCCGTAAAAAGCCCCTTTCAGAGCGTCGTTGCCTTGTTACACGGGAAGTGAAGGCACCTACGGCAATGGTACGCTTTGTCGTGGGGCCGGACCAGAAGGTGTTCCCTGATTTGGCGGGACGCCTTCCGGGACGAGGAATGTGGTTGAGTGCGCGGCGGGATGTGATAGATAGCCCACGCATACGACAGGCATTCGCCCGGGCTGCGAAGGCTCAGGTTACCGTTCCTGAAGGGTTGGCCGATCTTGTGGAAGCAGGGTTGGTCCGCCGTATGACCGACTGCGTTAGTTTGGCGCGTCGGGCAGGGCAAGCGGTCTGTGGTTTTCAAAAGTGCCGGGAATGGTTGGTTTCCGGCAAGGCAGCGCTGGTCGTTCGGTCACAGACGGGTAGCCCCGACGAATGCGCCCGATTGATGTCGGGGCGGCGTGATGTACCGATGGTTGTGGTCCCGGATGGGGTCTTAACTTCGGCATTCGGACGGGAGCGGGCAGTCTACGTAGTGTTGACGCAAGGTGCGTTGGCGCAGCGTTTGGTTGCCGAGCATGAGAGATTTTCGGGGGTAGCGGGTTTGCTGCCTCCAGGCCCTGATGGGGGCAGTGAGGAACAGGCAGAACTATGAGCGACGGCAACGAGCGCAACCAGGACGAAAAGCAGACCCCTACCCAGGGTGGAGAGCAGAATAAATCGGCACGGCTGTCCCTACGCCCCGCTGGGCGGAAGGACGTTGGCCGTACGGTCGATGCTGGGTCGGTACGTCAAAGCTTCAGTCATGGCCGCTCCAAAGTAGTGCAGGTCGAAGTGCGTAAGCCAAAGCGTCCATCTGGTGGCCCGGGTGGCGGTGCACGCGGTGCACGCGGTGCAACAGGCGGCCGTGCTCTGACGGCGGCTGAATTGGCGACACGCCAGCGCGTTTTGGAAGCACAGCGTAAAGCTGCGGCAGATGAAGCTGCGCGACGCGAAGCTGAAAAAATTCAGATCATGTCTGCGGCAGAGGCTCAGCGCAAAGCTGACGAAGAGAAGCGCCTGCAAGCAGAGCGCGAGGCCGCAGAAGCAGCGGAGCGTCAGGCTTCCGCTGAAGCGCAGGTGCGTGATGCAGAAGCAGCTCAAGCAGCTGCTGAAGAGGCTGAGCGCCGCGAGGCCGAGCGTGCACAGCGCGAAGCAGACGAGGCGGCCCGCCGCGCTCCTCTGGACCCGCGTGCGCATCTGACCGGCGGCGTACAATTGGCTGCGCCGACAGAGCGCCTGCGTCCACTGGCTGAGCGTGCAATTATGCCAGCTCGTCCAGTGCAGAAGGCACGTCCAGCTCCAGCCGCAAATAACGCCACGAGCAACAACAATCGTGCGGAAACACTGCACCTTCGGAATAACGCAGCGGCCGCCGCTGCAGGTCCTGAAGAAGAACGTCGTCCAGCCCGTAAGGGTAGTGCCGGCGGTGGTGCATCGGCCCGCCGTTCGACTTCTTCCTCTTCTCCCAAGAAGGGAGCAAGCGCAGGTGGTGGAGCACGCCGCAGCGGCCGTATCGACGTGCGTGCAGCGATCGATGGTGATGACGGCAAGACGCGTTCACTAGCGTCCGTTCGTCGTCAGCGTGATCGTGAGCGTCGTCAGGCTGAGCTTGAGCGTCTGCGTGCAGACCAGGTTCGTGTTGTGCGTGACGTTATTGTCCCAGAGACGATTACCGTCGCTGAGCTGGCGAACCGTATGGCCTCCCGTCAGGGTGAAGTCATTAAATCACTCATGAAGATGGGTGT
The DNA here is from genome assembly GCF_006542335.1 of Neokomagataea tanensis. Classification (GTDB taxonomy): domain Bacteria; phylum Pseudomonadota; class Alphaproteobacteria; order Acetobacterales; family Acetobacteraceae; genus Gluconobacter; species Gluconobacter tanensis. The sequence continues at coordinate 1,666,967 of NZ_CP032485.1, forward strand.
GATGGCGACGGCAGCGCAAAGCATTGATGCTGATACAGCTGAGTTGGTGGTTGAAGAATTCGGTCACCGTGTGAAGCGCGTTTCCGAAAGCGACGTTGAAATCGGAATCGAAGGCGTAGATGATCGTCCAGAAGATTTGGCGCCACGTGCACCAGTCGTGACGATCATGGGCCATGTCGACCACGGTAAAACATCGTTGCTTGACGCTCTGCGTACGACCGACGTTGCCGCAGGCGAAGCCGGTGGTATCACGCAGCACATCGGTGCGTATCAGGTTCAGGTACCATCAGGTAAGAAAATTACCTTCTTGGATACTCCGGGCCATGAAGCCTTCACCTCAATGCGTGCACGCGGCGCGTCTGTCACAGACATTGTTGTGCTCGTCGTTGCGGCAGATGACGGTGTCATGCCACAGACGATCGAAGCGATTAAGCATGCGAAAGCTGCCGACGCGCCGCTGATCGTAGCGATCAATAAGATCGACAAGCCTGGTGCCAACCCGGATCGCGTTCGCCAAGAACTGCTAAAATACGAAATCGTCGTTGAAGCAATGAGCGGTGAAACGCAGGACGTCGAAGTGTCAGCCTTGAAGCGTACAGGTCTGGATAAGCTGGAAGAGGCGATTCTGCTGCAAGCAGAAATGCTGGATCTGAGAGCGAACCCAGAGCGCGTAGCAGAGGGTGCGGTCATTGAAAGCCGTCTTGATCGTGGACGCGGGCCTGTTGCATCGGTTCTGGTGCAGAAGGGTACTCTGAAGCGTGGTGACATCGTTGTCGCTGGTGCGGAATGGGGACGTGTCCGTGCAGTGCTGGATGACCGCGGACGTCAGCTAAAAGAAGCTGGTCCTTCCGTGCCCGTCGAAGTGCTGGGTCTGACAGGTGTGCCGGGTGCTGGCGAAGCGTTCGTGGTCGTTGAAAACGATACACGTGCACGTGAAATCAGCGAATTCCGTCAGCGTAAGATCAAAGAAAAGGCTGCTGCAGTTCAGGTTGCTGCTCGTGGTACGCTGGATCAAATGCTGGCACGTATTCAGGCTGGTGTTCAGAAGCAAGTTGCGCTGCTGATCAAGGCTGATGTTCAGGGTTCTGCTGAAGCGATTTCTGCAACAGTTCAAAAGCTGGAGCACGAAGAAGTTGCGGTCCGTGTGGTAAACGCAAGCGTTGGCCAGATTACGGAAAGCGACATCCAGCTCGCCAAGGCGTCCGACGCAATCATCGTTGCGTTCAATGTTCGTGCAACGACGCAGGCTCGTGAATTGGCGCAGCGTGAGAACGTTGATATCCGCTATTACTCAATCATCTATCAGGTTTCTGATGATGTTGAGCAACTGGTCAAGGGTAAGGTTGCACCGAAGCACCGCGAGAAGTTCTTGGGTTATGCGGAGATCCGTCAGGTCTTCAACATCACCAAGACAGGCAAGGTGGCTGGTTGCTATGTCACCGAAGGTCAGGTCAAGCGCGGTTGTGGCGTCCGCCTGTTGCGTGAGAACGTTGTGATCCACCAAGGTGATCTCAGCCAGCTCAAGCGCTTCAAGGATGATGTCAAGGAAGTTGCACGTGGCTACGAGTGCGGTCTTTCCTTCGCGGGCTTTAATGACCTGCGCGAAGGCGATGTCGTTGAATGCTATGAAATGGAAGTGATCCCAGCTTGAGTTCACGTCATGACATGAAGGGGCCAGCTGGCGTTGCTGCTGATGGCCCCAGCACTCGCCAGCTTCGGGTATCGGAAGAAGTGCGACGCGTCCTTTCAGACGTTTTTGCGCGCACGGAATTTCGTGACCCAGAACTGCTCGACGTTCAGGTTACTGTAACGGAGGTCCGGATTTCTCCGGACTTCCGTCACGCCACGGCTTTTGTGGCTCGTTTGGGGCGGACTGACATTGATGCAGTTTTGCCTGCCCTCAAGAGGGCAGCGCCTTATTTGCGCAAAGCGTTATCTAAAACGCTGCGCTTGCGTATCGTGCCTGAAATTCATTTTCAGCCTGATACAGCACTCGATTATGCGATGGGCTTGAACGAAATCTTACGTTCTCCTGAAGTTCGCCGCGATCTGGAAGACAAGTAAGGTTCTAAAACATGTCCAAGAGACGTGGACGTGATATTGACGGGTGGCTTATTCTCGATAAGCCCCTCGGGCCGACCTCAACGGATATGGTTAACCGCCTGCGGTGGGGTTTCGGAGCGCGTAAAGCAGGTCATGGCGGGACATTGGACCCTTTGGCATCTGGTGTTTTGCCGATAGCGTTCGGCAAAGCGACGCGGACTATCCCGTATATTATGGATGCTACCAAACGCTATCAGTTTACGCTGGATATAGGCGAGAGTCGTACCACGGATGATCGTGAAGGGGAGGTTCTTGCCACCTCTTCCCATCGTCCCACGGATGATGCGATTCGGGCTGTTCTGCCAGCGCTCACGGGAAATGTGATGCAGGTTCCGCCTGTATTCTCCGCCCTGCGAGTGCAGGGGCGCAGGGCCTATGATATGGCCCGCGAGGGGCGTCCGCCTGACTTGCCGCCGCGACCGGCGCGCATCGATTCCATAACACTTGTTGACCGGCCTGATGCCAACACGGCTGTTTTTGAAGTGCAGTCTGGCAAAGGCGTTTATATGCGCTCCTTGGCTCGTGATATTGCGCTGGCATGCGGGACAGTTGGGCATATTTCCGTGCTGCGCCGGACGCGCTGCGGGCCCTTTGATTTGAGCCATGCTTACAAGATTGATGAGATAGCACTGGACAAATCGACTCAAACTGTGGACAAGGCCGATGCTCTTCCGGTTCCTTTGCTGGAGGCAGCGACCGCGCTGGTCGACATCCCGGCGCTGGCCGTTACCGAAGCAGAAGGAAAGATACTGGTCTGGGGTCAATCATTGGACCCTATGATGCTCACGTATCCTATGCCGGTGCAGTTGCACGGGAGTGATCTTGTGTGGCGCGCGATGATCGGAGAGCACGTGCTCGGTCTTTGCCAGATCCGCGATGGACGGTTGAGAGCGGTGCGTATGCTAGAAAACCACGAATTCTTTGGAGAACACGATGTCGATTACTGCTGAACGCCGCACGGCACTTATCGCTGAATACCGTCAGAGCGAAACCGATACAGGTTCACCAGAAGTGCAGGTTGCACTGCTGACAGAACGTATCGTTAACCTGACGGAACACTTGAAGACCCACAAGAAGGACTTCCACTCACGTCGTGGTCTTCTGATGCTTGTCGGCCAGCGTCGTGGCATGCTGGACTACCTGAAGCGCAAGGATCAAGCTCGTTACCAAGCTGTGATTGAGCGCCTCGGCCTGCGCCGCTAATTCTGCAAAGGTTGGATCGTTTTGCTACGATCCAACCCGTTGCGCCATCCGGGCCGCTTGGCGGTGCGGGTGCGCGACCGGCGTTTCAGGCCACATGGTGTCGTGCCGGGATGTTTCCGCCACCACCGCCATGCCGTCCGAAACGCTGCTCCGCCACCTGCCGGTCGTCCAATGATGGTGTTGATACCTGAGACAGGAGAACGAAATGTTCGATTACTTCCGTAAGGAAATTGAGTGGGCAGGCCGCCCGCTAATCCTTGAAACCGGCAAGATTGCCCGTCAAGCAGACGGCGCTGTCATGGTCACTTATGGTGATACAGTTGTGCTTTGTACGGCTGTTGGTGCCAAAAGCGTAAACCCGGGCCAAGATTTCTTCCCTCTCACGGTCAACTACCAAGAGAAAGCCTACGCGGCCGGCAAGATTCCTGGTGGCTTCTTTAAGCGTGAAGGTCGCCCTTCAGAAGCGGAAGTCCTAACCGCACGTCTGATCGACCGTCCGATCCGCCCGTTATTCCCAGATAACTTCCGTAACGAAGTTCAGATCACGGCGACGGTTCTGAGCCACGACATGGAAAACGACCCTGCGCTCGTGTCCATGATTGGTTGCTCTGCTGCGTTGACGCTGTCTGGCATACCTTTCTTTGGCCCTATCGCGGCAGCACGTATTGGCCTGATAGACGGTGAACTGGTTGTAAACCCATCATTGGCTGATGTGAAAAACAGCTCGCTGGATCTGATGGTAGCAGGTACGTCTGAAGGCGTTCTGATGGTTGAATCAGAGGCAAGCGAACTGTCAGAAGAGCTTATGCTCGAAGCGGTTACGCTCGGCCACACGTCTTTCCAAGCTGTTATCGATGCGATCATTGATCTTGCTGAGCACGCTGCGAAAGCGCCTTGGGATTTGCCTGCGCCGAGCAAGGAAGAAATTGCTCTTCGCAAGCGGATCGACAAAGTTGGCAACAAGCTGATTGCGGAAGCGTACAAAGAGCGCGTCAAGCAGGCTCGTTACCAGAAGGTCGCTGAAGCTAAAGCGAAGATCAATGAGCTTCTGGAAGAAGAAGGTCATGATCTTGCTCTCGCGAAGCCTCTGCTCAAAGAGCTTGAAGCTCATGTTGTGCGTGGCTCAATTCTGAAGACGGGCCAGCGTATCGATGGCCGTGATCTTAAGACAGTCCGTCCTATTCTGTCAGAAGTTGGCATCCTGCCCCGTGCACACGGTTCTTCGCTGTTCACACGCGGTGAGACGCAGGCGCTTGTCGTAGCGACACTTGGTACCGGCCAGGACGAGCAGGTGATTGACGCCCTCGAAGGCGAATACCGCTCGAACTTCATGCTGCACTACAACTTCCCTCCATACTCCGTTGGTGAGTGTGGCCGTATGGGTAGCCCGGGTCGTCGTGAAATTGGCCACGGCAAGCTGGCATGGCGTGCACTGCACCCATTGCTGCCGACCAAGGAACAGTTCCCGTACACGATGCGTGTTGTCTCCGAAATTACGGAGAGCAACGGTTCCTCATCGATGGCGACGGTTTGTGGTTCATCGCTGGCGCTTATGGATGCAGGCGTTCCGCTGCCACGACCTGTTGCCGGTATCGCAATGGGCTTGATCAAAGAAGAGCGCGGTTTTGCTGTTCTGTCTGATATTCTCGGTGACGAAGACCACCTCGGGGATATGGACTTCAAGGTAGCTGGTACGTCAGAGGGTGTTACCGCTCTGCAGATGGACATCAAAATCACGTCCATCACGCCAGAAATCATGAAGATCGCTTTGGAGCAGGCACGTGAAGGCCGTATCCACATTCTGGGTGAGATGGCAAAGGCACTGACGGAAGGTCGCTCTGACGTTTCCAACAATGCGCCAAAAATCACGACCCTGAACATTCCTAAGGAAAAGATCCGCGACGTGATCGGTTCCGGCGGTAAGGTCATCCGTGAGATTGTTGAGTTCTCTGGTGCCAAGGTGGACATCAATGATGACGGTGTCATCACCATCGCTGCGTCAAATGACGAACAGGCACAAAAGGCGATCTCTCGCATCGAGGGTATCGTAGCTGAGCCAGAAATCGGCCGTATCTACGACGGTAAGGTCGTTAAGGCTGCTGATTTCGGTGCGTTCGTGAACTTCCTTGGTCCACGTGATGGTCTGGTTCACATTTCTGAACTGGCACAGGGCCGCGTAGCGAAGACGACTGACGTCGTTAAGCAGGGTGATGCTGTGAAGGTCAAGGTTGTTGGCTTCGACGATCGTGGCAAGGTAAAATTGTCCATGCGGGTTGTTGATCAGCAAACCGGTGCCGATATCACGGAAAGCGTAGGCTCCAAGCCTGCACGTCCGCCCCGTCGTGATGCTGAGTAAGCTCCGTTTCGGATGATGATTGAGGGGGCGGGGGATTATGAACCCCGCTCCCTGTTTTTTTGTGTATCGGAGACATTGAGTCCCCATGAAGTCGATTGACACCCTCAACTTTGGTGGCCAAGACGTTTTACCCTTGGTCGAAGGGGGCAAGGGCGTAGCTGTCTCGACCGGTGTATCTGCAGGGCATTGGGCTGCTGCGGGCGGCATTGGCACCCTTTCTGCAGTGAACGCAGACAGCTATGATGAGCAGGGTAACCCTATTCCCCAAGTTTATCACGCGCGTACACGCCGTGAGCGCCAGCTTGAGCTTATCCGTTACGGTATTGACGGTGGTATTGCCCAAGCAAAGATTGCGCATGAAATTTCTGGTGGGAAGGGGCGTATCCACGCGAATATCCTTTGGGAAATGGGCGGTGCTGAAGAAGTCATCACGGGTATTTTAGAAGCTGTTCCCGGTATGATTCATGGCGTGACCTGTGGCGCCGGTATGCCCTATCGCCTTTCCGACATCGCGGCGAAATTCAACGTCCCCTATTATCCAATTGTCTCATCAGGGCGTGCGTTCAATGCATTATGGCGCCGCTCTTTCAGCAAGACATCGGAATTGCTTGGTGGGGTGGTGTACGAAGATCCGTGGCGTGCCGGTGGGCATAACGGTCTTTCGAACAGCGAAGATCCTTTGAAGCCTGAAGATCCGCTGCCGCGCGTGATTGAACTGCGCAAAGTGATGGAGCGTTATGGCCTCGGTCATGTGCCTATCATCATGGCAGGTGGTGTCTGGCATCTTGAAGAATGGGAAGACTGGATTGGTAACCCTGAGCTTGGGCCGATAGCATTCCAGTTTGGTACGCGCCCATTATTGACGCAGGAAAGCCCTATTCCGGCGGCATGGAAGCGCCGTCTGCAAGGTTTGAAGCAAGGTGACGTTTATCTAAACCGCTTCTCTCCGACGGGTTTTTACTCCTCTGCTGTAAATAACAGCTTCATGCAAGACCTCCGTGCGCGTTCAGAACGCCAAGTTTCCGTACGTGGCACGGCGGATGAAGCGCATGATACTGTGTATGAGATGGGAGCGCGGCGTCGTGAGATGTTCGTCTCTGCTGAGGATCGTGCGAAGATCGCGGCATGGGAAGCAGCAGGTTACACAAAACCACTGCCGACACCCGATGAGACTCTTGTCTTCGTAACGCCCGAAAATGCGCGTACTATTTTGGCGGATCAGGTTGCATGCATGGGCTGTTTGTCCGCTTGCCGCTTTTCGAATTGGATGCAGCGCGAGCCATTTACGAATGGCCAGAAGGCCGATCCTCGTTCGTTCTGTATTCAAAAGTCGTTGCAGACCATTGCCCATACACCTGACGATGAAAGCGCGGATAGCGTAGTTGATAACAACCTCATGTTTGGTGGTACAACGGCTTGGCGTTTTGGTTCGGATCCGTTCTATTCGAATGGATTTATTCCAACGGTTGGTCAGCTTGTTGAACGGATAGTTACGGGTAAGTAGCACTATGGCATGGAGGGATGGGGTTCCACGGGCCGAGCTGACACGAACCAGTCCCTTCATGGCCTTATCACACTGGCTTGCGCGTCATTCCGTCCCACTGAGCCCGGAGCAGATTGCTCCGACGGAAGGTGGGCGTGCCGCAGCGGCAACTGTTCTGGCATTGTTACCCGCTTTGGTGTGGCACGATACGACGTTAATTTGGGCGTCGTTCGCCGCATTCTGGTGTTGCTTGCTGGAGCCGGGCGGGACACGCCGGGAAGAATTAAGGGTTCTGGCAGGCCTGACCTTTATCGGTGCGGTCTTGGCGGGCGCTACGGTTTTGGTCGCTGCTGCCCCATTCTGGGTAATATTGTTATGGCTGGCGCTCGCTGGCCTTGGCGTTGGCTTAGGGCGGGTATTCACTGCTTCTACCGCGCTGCTTTGCGCGCTTCTTGGCTGCACGATGGTTGCTGGGGTTGGTTTCCCTACAACTGACCCTCTGGTGGCGCTTAAAGTCTCTGCTGCGTATGTGGCTGGAGGAGCTTGGGCGATGGTTCTGTGCCTCTTATTGTGGCCACTACACCCATATGCACCAGCACGGCGCGCCGTGGCCCAGTGTTACCGTTTAATGGCAGTTATGACCGGCGAACTGGCGGCCGGCCGTTTGCGCGAAACGCTACACCGGCAAACTGTTCGTACAGCAATTGAGAGAGCACGGGGCGTTACGCTCCAGATTGATTCCGGCCATGGCAGCGAGGTGTTGCGCGGGCGTTTGGTTGCGTCTTTAACCGGGGCGGAAAGATTATTTACCGCGATGCTTGCTGTTGAGCATTTGGCGCAAAAGCGCGGTATGGATTTTGAAGCACGCGGCATGCTGGCTGCTCTGTCTGCCTTGTGTCAGGAAGCAGGCGAGCAGGTTATGGACCCTGAGCCGGATTGCGAGGCGCTGTCCCAGCACTCTCAAAATTTGGCGGGTGAGGTTCGTTCCGATAGTGGCCCCATAGGCGGGCTGGTTGCAGAGAGTGCCCGGACATTAGGAACTATCGCACGCGGTTTGTTACGGAACGCGCATCCGTCTTTGGAAGCAGAGGCTGTCAAAAGTGATAATCGTTTAACGCAGGTCCACTGGCGGCATGCGTTTCGTGTCTCTGTGGCTTTGGTGGTGACGCATCTGGCAACGCGTTGGCTCGGATTGGAATATGGGTTCTGGGCTCTTGTGGCTGTTGTGTTGGTTGTTCAGCCTTCGGGCCACACGACACTGGTGCGTGCAATTGAGCGTATTATAGGGACGATTGGTGGCGGTGCTTTAGTATTGCTCGCGCGGCCGTTTTTGCCGGCTGCGCCGGAAATGATGGTGGCTGATGCCCTGTTCGTCATCGGGGCGATTGCTATGCGGGCTGTAAACTACACGATGCTCGTGTTGTTTTTGACCGCACAGTTTATTCTAGTCACGGAAATGACGATGCCTGCCTCGGGCATAGAATGGCTGCGTGTTGTTGATAATACTTTGGGCAGTGTGGTCGGGGTTGTTTGTGCTTTTGCGCTTTTCCCTCAGCGCGGAATGCAAGATATGAGTGGCTTGCTCAGACAGTCAGTCATTAGCAATTTGCGTTATCTAGCAGCAGTTTTGGGCGGAAAGTCAGACGCGGAGATTGACCGTTTTCAACGTCAGGCTGGTATTGCGACGACCCGGGCTGAGTTTGCACGGGGTGCTTTGCCATTACTGGGCGGGACGTCTTTTATTGGCAAAGAACACGCTACAGCCCATGGTTTGTTAAGGGAAATCCGTTTGTTGAGCGGGGAAGTCACCCTGCTTCGTTTCGATATTTCGTCAGGGTTGTGCAAAGGCTACCATGATTGGGCAGCCTATTGGACTGAGCAGGCAGACTGCCTGAGTGAGGGGGCCGCTTTAGGGCCGATTACAGCAGAAATTGAGACAGGCCGTGTAACAGCAGCGCTTGCTGCCCGGCAGTGGTGTGTCGAGCAGAATGATGCTGAGGATTTAGCAGAGGGCCAGCTCGCTTAAGATACGGTGCAGCCTCGGGGGCAGTTCAGCGATCCCGTCAGAGATGGCACCCAAGTCTGCCGGAGCATCTTCCGCCTTAAGGTACCGCCAGCCCTGAAAGGGCCGCATGGCTCGGGCTTGTACGGGGATGATATCGTCACTGACGAGGATAAGAGTCCCGGTTGAGCCGTCTTGGCGTTCATAAGGTTCAAGGCCAACGATGGGTTGGCGGCATAATATGAGCCCATTTAGAACGCGGTAGAGCGAGCCGCCGTCTAAAATTTCATCGGCTCGCTTGGGCATGGTGCGTGTTGTAATCGCACCATAGCCCCTGAAGCGTGGTGACTTCATCCGCTCCTTCAGTGCATCGATCGTAGGGCAGCCAACGGCAAGTTTGATCATATGCAGCATGGAGCGACCATTCGTTAAATGGGTCAGTGCTGACCCATTGAGTTTTGCGTTTGCGCTACGAATTCGTTGAGAAAACGCTCTGTGTCAACCGAGAGAACAATGTGGACCTTGTTGAGGCCCATCTTTTTTGGGGCTGTGCTGTCTGGCCAGACATGGGCGTGACCGTAATCCATGCCGGGCGCGGTGTTGATGTCCATGTATGCATCGACGGACTTCGAGACCAGGTTTGGCTCTACCGCAATGGCTGATGTGAGCTCATCCCAAAGCGGGAGTGGAGAGAAATATTGCTTCAGGTAGTCCGTAGCGGGCGTGTGCTTTGCGTCCATACGGTTCATCAGCGCGGGCGTCATCATGATGTCGTTAGAGACATTGCCGACGCAAGTGATGGAAGCCCAAGGTGCGGTCAGGGTGATGTGGGCGGCTTCTGGGTCCGTAATCATGTTGAAGTCGGATGCAAAATCCGCATTGCCGGTCACGGATGTCATGCTGGCATCAAGCAACCCACCCATGAAGACCAATTGCTTGGCTGTGCTGGCAAAGGTCGGGTCCATGCGGATGGCCAGCGCAAGATTGGTGAGAGGGCCTGCTGCAACGATGGTCACCTGATGTGGGTGAGCGTGAACGGCCTTGATCAGGAATTCAGCTGCGTGTGTGGGGTCCGCTGGGATGTGTGGTGTGCCTTCAGCCAAGTGGCCGAGAGCGGGTTGCGTTGCCGGTGTATGGTCAATGCTGCCAAGGCCACCCCAAGCGCCTTTCCAAGGAATAGTACCGAATTGTTGTTCGCGCAGGCGGGTCGCTTCAACGCTGTTGACGAGGGGTAGGGTAGCGCCTTCTGACACTGGAATTTGCGTTTGGTGGGCAATTTCGAGGAAGCGGCGAATATGCGCTGATTCAGCGTTTTCCCAATCATCACCCATAACGACCGTTAAGCCGAGAACTGAAACATTGGGGCGGTTTAGAAGTGGGATAACGGATTGGATGTCAGAACCGCCTGGGCCGAGCCAGTCATTGTCTTCGATAAAATACTGTGGCGCGGTATCTGCCGCATGCAGCGGGGATGGTGCTGCGGTGTATAATGCTAGGAGGGCTGTCAAAGAGGCTAAAGAGCGAAAACGGAGCAAGGTTATATTCCTAAAACAACTTGATAGCGTAATAATCGTCTTATCTGGGTGCAAAAGACAAGAGCGCTCTTGTTACAGCACGAGGCGCGCGAGCAGAGACTCTAATCTCAAACGCCCTTCAGAGGTGGCGCGCAGGGTGGTGCCGTCATACTGAAGGTAATCTTCTTCTAGGCATGCTGAAAATATGTCGGGATCGATGCATTCTTGTAAAGCACGACCGGAGCGTTGTTCGAACTTCTCAGCGTTTATGCCTTCTGTGAGGCGTAGCCCCATGAGTAAAGCTTCCCGGCCTTTCTCTTCGTCGCTGAGCAAGGTTTCTTCCCGGCTGCCTGTGCCATACTTTTCGACGAGGTCTGCCCAAGGTTCGGGGGCGCGATGGCGACGGGTGGCGTGGAGTTGACTGTTGTAGGTCATGCGCCCGTGTGCGCCGGGGCCTATGCCCAGATAGTCCTGGTAGCGCCAATAAGTCAGGTTATGTCGGCTTTCACAGCCCGGCTTCGCATAATTAGAGACTTCATAGGGCATAAGGCCGCGCGTGGCTGCTACGTCCCCGGTCAGGGTGTATAGTTCGGCTGCGGTTTCATCGTCGGGGAGACTGATTTCTCCTCTGCGGTGTAGGGCCTCGTATTTGGTACCGGGTTCAATTGTGAGTTGGTAAAGCGACAAGTGATCAGCCACGAGGTCCAGCGCGGTGGAAAGTTCATCTTTCCAATCGGCGGGGCTTTGTCCGGGGCGGGCGTAAATCAAGTCGAAGGAAATACGGGGAAAGATATTACGGGCCGTTTCAAGGGCTTTAATCGCCTGCGATGCGGAGTGTTCACGGCCGAGCAGCCGGAGCGCGTCTTCCCTCAGGCTTTGTATGCCGAGAGAGACACGATTAACGCCTGCATCCCGAAATGCTGCCAAGCGGCCAGATTCTACGCTGGTAGGATTGGCTTCGAGCGTGATTTCTAAATCGGGCGCCGGTTTGAAAAGGCGTTCGGCATCATCTATGAGCGCAGCGACTGTTTCTGGAGCCATCAGGGATGGCGTCCCGCCGCCGAAGAAAATGGCGTTAAGGCGGCGGGGGCCTAGTCGGGCTGCATCGTGTGCGAGTTCGTTCCGCAAAGCCGTTGCAAAACGCTCTTGTGGGATTTTTTCGCGTACATGCGAGTTAAAGTCACAATAAGGGCATTTTGCGAGGCAGAAGGGCCAGTGAATGTAGAGCGAGAGAGCGTCGGTCAAATGGCTATCCGTACGCCGAATTCGACCACGCGGTCAGGCGGAATGCGGAAGAATTCCGTCGCTGATGTCGCGTTACGCAGCAGCAGGAGGAAAACCCACATCCGCCAAAGAGACATCTTGGGCACGCGTGAGCGAACGACGAGTTCGTGTGAGGTGAAGTAGGAGGCTTGGATGGGATCAAACGGTACATTCAGAGATTTAAGCTCTTGCAGTGCGCGTGGAAGGTTAGGCATCTCCATAAAGCCGTAGCGCACGATTACGCGATAAATATTTGGTGCAAGTTCCTGCACGACTGTGCGTTCGCCCCGCTCGGCTTCCGGTTGGTCAAGGTTTTGTACCGTGACGAACAGAACATGCTCATGCAGCACTTTGTTGTGCTTTAGGTTGTGAAGCAGTGAGTTCGGTACGTTGTTTGGGTTGGCCGTCAAGAAAACGGCCAAGCCCGGCACCCGAACGGTGCGGGATTGTGGAAGTCGGTTGAGCAGAGAGCCGATAGGCATGGAATCTGCTTGTTGGCGGGCGGCGAGCAGCCCGCGTCCGCGCTTCCAAGTGGTCATGAGGATGGTGCTGATAATGCCTATAGCGAGGGGGACCCAGCCGCCGTCAGGAATTTTGAGCAAGTTGGCCGAGAAGAAGACGCTGTCCACGATGAATAGGAAACCAAAAACAATGCCAACGCTGATTGCGCCCCATTTGAACGTACGCCTGAACACGACCATAGCGAGGACGCATGTGCACAGGAAAGTGCCTGTTACAGCTATGCCGTACGCAGCCGCAAGTGCTGCTGAGGACTGGAAGGAGAGAACAAGGATGATGGCACCGAAGCCGAGGATCCAGTTCAGGGACGGTAGGTAGATTTGTGCTTCTTCGGAGGGGTTTGTGTGTATGACGCGGGTGCGTGGAAGGTATCCAAGCTGTATCAACTGGCGGCAAAGGGAGAAACTGCCTGAAATGCCTGCCTGAGACGCGATAACGGTCGCGAATGTTGCTAAAATGAGGAGCGGAACCTGCGCCCACGCTGGGCCAAGGTGGTAGAAAGGGTTGGAGAGTGTTGTTGGGTCTTTGATGAGCAGAGCTGCTTGACCAAAATAATTCAGCGTTAAGGATGGCAGTACAAAAAAGAGCCAAGCTTTGCGAATGGGTGAGCGCCCGAAATGCCCCATATCGGCGTAAAGCGCTTCTGCACCGGTCACAGACAGAACGACGGAACCAAGGGCCACAAAAGAAAGCGTACCGTGGCTTGCGATGAAAGACAGCGCGAAGGTCGGAGAGAGCGCGAGTGCCACTTTCGGGTAAAGCATGATGCCGCGAATGCCGAGCACAGCGAGCGCCGCGAACCAAATGACCATAATTGGGCCAAATGCTCGCCCAATTTTGCCTGTACCAAATCCTTGCGCTGCAAAAAGAGCGGCTAGCACGATGATGGCACAGGGAATGATAATATGGCTTGCGGAGGGAACGGCAACTTCTATGCCTTCAATGGCCGAAAGGACGGACACGGCAGGCGTGATAATGCTGTCTCCGAAGAACAAGCAGCTGCCGGCAATGCCAGCGATTCCGAAGAGCCATTTAAGGCGAGGTGATTTGGCGACGCGCTGTGCCAGCGACATCAGGGCGATGATGCCGCCCTCGCCGTTATGGTCAGCGCGCATGATGAGAATGACGTATTTAATCGTCACCACCAGCATCAGCGCCCAGAAGGTCAAACTTGCGAGGCCTAGAATGTCGACATGGGGGACAGCGTGTTTGTCCCCGCCAATGGCATTAACTGAAGATTGCAATGCGTAAAGCGGGCTTGTCCCAATGTCACCAAATACGACGCCAAGCACAGCGATGAGGGCACCTTTGCCAACCGGCTTGGCGGGGTGAGGGCTTGCTCTGCCTTCATCGAGCGTTACGGCTGAGTTATCGCCGCCGAGTTTCGGGGCCTCTCCGCTTTCGCCGGGAATCTCCCCTTTTTGAGAGGATGATGACGTGTTTGGGCCGCTTTGATCGGACATGAAGGGTTCCGTTTTAGGCTTCGCTGTCGAGCTATTTGCCGGATTAAGACGAAGAGATCGACCTTTAACAGACTCTTCATGACAAAATTTTAGGGAGGGACGCAAGCAATACGAGTGTGAGGTGTTTAGTATGTATAGTTATTAAATGTATTTTTATTCAATTTGTGTAACGGGGCGTGAGCCAAAAATTGCACTTCCGACGCGGACGTGAGTCGCGCCTTCTGCAATAGCTATTTCAAAATCAGACGACATCCCCATAGACAGCGTCGACAGGCCGTGCCGCTTGGCAAGTTGAGCTAAGAACTGGAAATGCGCGGCAGGAGACTCGTCTTCGGGCGGGATGCACATAATGCCTTGAACGGAGTCCCCAAAGCGTTTGAGGGATTCCTCAATGAAAGCGTCAGATTGATCCCTTGGGGTGCCAAATTTCTGCGGTTCGTTGCCGGTATTGATCTGAATATAAAGTTTGGGAAGGTTCCCTAGTTTTTGAGCGGCTTTCTCTAGCGCAACGGATAATGCGGTCCGGTCGAGTGTTTCAATAACATCGGCAATTCGGCATGCGTCGAGTGCTTTATTAGTTTGTAGGCCGCCGATGATGTGTAATTTCACATCGGGGAAAGCGTCACGCAGTGCCGGGAATTTGCTGCTTGCTTCCTGTACGCGATTTTCACCAAAAAGCCGCTGCCCGGCCTTAAGGGCGGCCTCAACGGATTCTTGAGGGTGAAATTTGCTGACGGCCACAATTTGGGCAGCATCGGCAGGGCGGCCGGCCTTAAGGCAGGCGCTTTGGACGCGGTTTCGAATCTTATCTAGGTTTGAAGCAATAATGTCAGGCATTGAGGCACATGACGCCATTGCGTCCAGCGCCGCAAGATGCGATTTCCCATATTATGAATAAACCGACCACCAGCCGCGGGTCACGCGGCCCACGTAAAGCGGCACCAGCCAAGCAATCAGGGCATTCTGGGCGTCCGCCACGTCCCTCTGCTGATCCGACGCGAGATTTGGCTTTCGACATTGTGTGCGGAGTTGTTGAGCATCGCCGTATGCTGGAAACAACTTTGGATCGTGCTGGTGCTATGGAGCCGCGCGACCGAGCGTCTGCGCATCGTTTGGCGGCGACAACGCTGCGTCATATGGGGAGCATGACCGAATTGCTCCAGCCGTTGCTGCGCCGTGAGCCACCAGAGCCTGTACGTTGCGCTCTGCTTTTAGGCGTTGCACAGCTTCTTCACCTTGAAACGCCACCCCATGCCGCAGTTGGAACAATTGTAGACCTGCTCCGCCGTCGGGGACTGGCACCTTTTGCAGGCCTTGCAAATGCGGTGCTGCGGCGCATCTCTCGGGAAGGTGCTACCCTGCGTGAAGGATTGGATGAAGCGCGCCTTGATGTGCCTGCATGGCTTTGGAGCGCTTGGGGGCAGCGCGCCCGTGCGATCTCACGCGGTTTGCACCGTGAAGCACCTCTGGACATTACTTTACGTCCTGGCGCTGAAGCGCCTGCGGAAGGGGATGTGTTGCCCACGGGTAGTGTTCGCTTCCCTGCAGGTACGCGAATGGTCGAATTGGAAGGCTTTGAAGAAGGCGCTTTCTGGGCTCAGGATGTGGCCGCGTCGATGCCTGTGCGCTTGATGGGAGATGTTGCGGGGAAAACCGTGATTGACCTCTGCGCGGCACCCGGTGGTAAAACCGCCCAGCTGGCATGTGCAGGCGCGTCGGTCATCGCGGTCGAACGTGAAGCGGCGCGCGCAGATCGCTTGCGTGAAAACTTGAAGCGCTTGAAGCTTGAAGCTGTGGATGTGGTTGAAGGGGATGCTTTGACTTGGCAGGCTCCGGAGCCTGTTGATGCAGTGCTGCTTGACGCTCCGTGTTCAGCAACGGGTACGTTCCGGCGGCATCCAGACGTGTTGTGGATCAAGCGCCCGCGTGATGTTGTTGCGCTGGCTGAGACGCAGGACAGCTTTATTGATGCGGCGCGGGCTATGCTCAAGCCGGGCGGTACTCTGCTTTATGCAGTATGCTCCTTACAGGATGAAGAAGGCCCACAGCGTGTTCAGGCGGCTCTGGAACGGGGTGGCTGGAAGCTGGAACCGTTTACGGAAGCTGAGCTGGAAAACATGTCCGTTGCACGCACTGCAGAAGGATATTTTCGCACTCATCCCGGCCTCTGGCAGGAGCGGGGTGGGATGGACGGGTTCTTTGCAGCACGTCTCATTCGCATCTAAGCGAATAAGCGGGAGGGTGCAGACCACTCCCGCTTATTCAAACAAAATTCCACAGGGAAATTTTGTCAGTAAGATTGGTTTAAACGGTTTCTGTTGTTAATCTCTCAACGGTAAAGCTCCCAAGAGAAGGGGAGAAAGAGATGATGAGAAGCGTAGCCCGTTTTGCCATAAAATCCGGACTTATTGGGACGTCGCTTTGCGTTATAGCGGCGTGTGCCGAGCCGGCGAAAACCATTCATAAGCGCCCGCCGGTACAATATTCATCGTTCTCAGCCCTCCGGGCTGGGGAGAGGCTCCGGTGATGCTCTGTTGCAAAGTTAGTTTTCGTCTGCTTTCAGCGTGACACGTAAATTCAAAAACGTATACTGACAGTAGGCTACTTATGCTGAAATCAACATAAAAACGAAAATTCTAGAACTCTTCAACAGAGCCAAACATTTTGCTTATTCGCTTTTTGACTTATTCAGCCCCGAATGGCCTCACGAGAGATATTCTAAGGTTTGGGGCAGATATCAAAACTGCGTGCACAGTTTATCTCACGCGGATAGCAATCGTTCACGAATGATTTTTCCAGCTCTCTCAATGGATTCGTTACTGTTCAGGCCCCCCGCAGAGCTAAGGTGTGGAATAACTGCTAGTGGTGTTTCGCTTGGATAAAGCCTTATGCGCTTTTTATGTTTTCCAACTGTAAATTCCGCAAGCTCACACTTGATTTGTGGCTCTGACACAATGTTTACGAAATCACGTTCATGAGCAACACCTACACCGATGAATAGCTTAGGCTTATGAGCTTTTATTTGTGCTCTCATTGCTTTGAAACAAACATTTCTGACGTAATTTATGTAGTCAATTTTATCTTTAAAGCCTGTGCGTTGTTGAGCTTCAATTGACCATGTATCGACGGTCAGGCAGTTCTCGGGGAAAAGATTTGTGAGCAGGTAATTGCAGTCGGGAGAGGAAAATATATTTTTTTCTTTAGCGAATTCAAATGCTTCGCTAATTGGATAGCCTTCAATGCAACAAAGAAGCTTATGAGCTTTTTGATTGTAGCCCCATCCCCATTGTTTTTCGACCGAGTATCCTTCCTCTGCGGCAAGAGTAGGATTCGTATTTTTTGATTCGCCAAATTCAATACCACAAAGCCAAATAGATGGTTTCTCAGGAGATCCTATATTTCCTGGCCCATCGAAACGGTAATTATCGAGGCTCATTGTGTGGCCTTTAACAAAAGAAGCATTTCTTATAATCATTGCGTAATCTCTTCAGATGTATTTTTAACTCTGTTGTAAAGTTCAGGAAGGACCGTTTTGTGTTTGTTCCGGTATGAATAATTTACTAATTTTACACGTGTTTGGATTTTCGTGTCGAGCTGAAATTAGCCGAAAAACCCATTTTGCGACATGGTCTTCGGTGATGAACGCTGTGAGCATCTGCCGCTCAGTTTGGTGTTTTACAGATGATACTGAGCGGGGATTTAATAGTTCAGAGAGAAAAGTTTTCTCCGAGGTAGACGCGGCGCACGTCTTCGTTCGCCACGATCGCCTCCGGAGTGCCTTCCATTAAAACCTGACCGCCATGCATGATGTAGGCCCGGTCAATAACTTCGAGCGTCTCACGGACGTTATGGTCTGTGATAAGCACGCCAATGCCTCTGTCTTTCAGGTGAGAGACGAGGTCGCGGATTTCGCCAACGGCAATTGGGTCAATACCGGCCAATGGCTCATCAAGTAGGATGTAATTGGGTTGGCTGGCCAGAGCGCGCGCGATTTCTAGGCGGCGACGTTCACCGCCTGACAAGGCGAGGGAGGGGGAGCGGCGCAAATGCGTGATGCCAAACTCTGCGAGTAGGCCTTCAAGCATTGTTTCGCGAGTGTCGGGGTCGGATTCGATGACTTCCAGTGCAGCCATGATGTTTTGCTCAACATTCAGGCCGCGGAATATGCTTGCTTCTTGCGGAAGATAACCCACACCCAAACGCGCACGACGGTACATGGGAAGTTCTGTAATCTCTGCGCCGTCAAGCGTGATAGAGCCCGTGTCGGGCTGCACCAAGCCAACAATCATGTAGAAGCTGGTAGTTTTTCCTGCTCCGTTGGGGCCTAGCAGGCCAACGGCTTCACCGCGTTGAACTTGCAGGGATACATTTTGAACAACGGCACGCTTTTTATATGTTTTGCCAATGCCGGTTGCAACGAGGCCTGAGCCGGCTGGCAGCGTAGCGGTTGAAGGTGAGGTGGTTTGGGTTGTCACGGTATCAGGATCACTTATGCGACTGGGGCGAGGTGGCTTCGTTCGGTACGACGAGGCCTTGAATCGGGGAGTCAGTGCCGGGCAGCATGGTGGCGATGCCGGTTTTCATGTTCACGATAGCCTGTGAGCCATTATTTTGGTTTTGGCCCTGCGTAACATGTACATGGCCTATGAGGCGTGCAATTTGGCTGGCCGCTACATAAACGCCCCGATCGCCGGTGGCGGTTTGGTTTTGCGTCCGGATAATGACATGCCCCCAACCATAGGCTCTGTCCAGCTTGGAGCTTCCCGCGCCGAGAGGGCTACTGGGTGCATTCGCAGCTGCGGCGGGCTGGGGTGTCGTATCCTGCGCTGCGCTGTAAGCGGCCAGTACGTCTGCTTGAACCTGCTTGCCGTCATTCGTTGTAACGGTTGCATTGCCGCGCCCAACCGAGAGGTGGTCTTTCGCGTGGTATTCCATAACGTCCCGCGCCGTAAGAATATCTTGCGGAGTTGTGAGGCGCAGGTTTTGTCCGGTGAGCAACATCACGGACTGGTCCATGTCGTACAGGCCGCGGTCTCCCCAAGCTTGGTCTGCTTGATTATAGATGTGCACGTGGCCCCGAGCTTCTAGCCGGTATAATTCGAGGGAGCCGCCCATTGGGTCAGATCCATCATTTTGCGCGGGCTGTGTATCTGGCTGCTGCCCCGCCTGGTTTTTTTTGCGCAGATAGCCAATCAAGGTATCCGCGTCTACGGTCACGTCTCCCCGTACTGCGCGCGCCCCACCGCTTAAAGTGACGGTTTGGGTGTTACGGTCGTAGACTTCCTCGCCTTTCCAAAAAAGCTGTACGGTCTGACCGTGCGACAGGTCCTGTTCACCGGGAGCAGCATGTGCTGGCGTTAAGTGGGCCGAGCACAGGACAGCGCATAATGATGCGGTGCTGGCGCTAAGCCGGTGGCGGATCGAAAAGGGACGCTTCATGGTGCCGTAGGTGCTCCTTGGGACGGGGAGTTCTGCTTGGGCTGTGCCCCTGTATTTGTATCGTCAAAGCGGACGGTGCGCCCTGAACCAGTAAACTGCATAATGCCCTCGTGCTGATCGAGGAAATACCCTTGTGCGTCTTCGGTGCCAAAGGGGCCTTCTGCGTGGACACCGTCACGGGATGCAACGACGTCGTGCTTTAGGTCCAGATCAGCTGACGGGCCGTTTAAAAGAGTACCATCATCTCGATAAAGGACAACGTGGCCGTCAAGGTTGAGGGTCTGCTCGTGCTGCATGTATATTCCACGGTCAGCGTGGATTTGTGCCCAGCCTGAACCGGGTAGAAGAATATCCGCGACCGGATTAGTGAGGTCAACGCGGTCAGGGCCTTCTTGGTGCGTCACGCGAGCTGAAATTGTGTAGGGGCGTTGGTGCTCGTCCAGCCCACGGTAAACCGCATTTTCCATATTGCCGCTCTCAACGCGCAAACGGGCCATCTCCCGGAGGGCGGCGCGGTTTTGGCTTACGAGATGCGTTACCTCAGGCCATGCAGCGATAGAAACAAGCAACAAAATAGCGAGTGTAGGGAGCGCTCTTTTAGCGAACGCAACGACCGAACGGCGTCTGGCGAGGTCGTTTGCGTCAGGTATACCTCGGTCACGCTCGGATGCTGCTTGGCGGATGGCATCAAGCCGGGAAATCTGATCGCGGCGCTCTTGGTTAAAATCGTCGCGTTGGGGGCGGCGCGCCTGATTGTCGCCAGGGGAGTTTTGGCTCACCGGAGGCCCGCGCGCAAAAGATCATGCAGATGAATAATGCCTACAGGTTGCCTGTCATCGTTGAGCACAAAGAGGCTGGTAACAGGTTTGGTGCGGGCGTTCATCTGGCGTAACGCATCTTGGGCAAGGGTTTTAGGAGTCGTCGTGATGGGTTTTGTATTCATGACGTCCCTTGCTGTTGTGGTTTGCATGTTGCCAAGCAAAGCATGGCGCAAATCAGCGTCAGTAATCAGGCCGCATAATGCGCCTTCATGATCAATAACACCCATGCAGCCAAATGTCTTGCGTGTCATTTCAAGAATGACCTCTTGAAGTGGTAACTCCGGCTTTCCGAGAGGGAGAGTGTCACCGCTGTGCATTAATTCACGGACGGGGCGCAATTGGGCGCCGAGACGGCCGCCGGGGTGGAATGTTCCAAAATCTTCTGCTGTGAAGTTGCGCCGTTCTAGTAGTGCTATGGCAAGGGCATCGCCTAGGGCCAGTTGCATAAGTGTGCTTGTGGTGGGTGCAAGGCCCATCGGGCAAGCCTCGGGCGCGCGTGGGAGAAGCAGCGTAATGTTTGCCGCCCGCGCGAGAGCAGAATCCTCAACCGCCGTGATTGCTATGACGCGAATGGAGCGGCGAGAGGCATAGGTGAGTATGGCTGCGAGTTCAGATGTTTCCCCGGAGTTGGAAAGAGCGAGAATAAGATCGCCCTCTGCCAGCATGCCGAGGTCACCATGAGCGGCTTCTGCCGGGTGTATGAAAAGAGAAGGTGTGCCCGTAGAAGCAAGGGTCGCTTGAATTTTTCGCCCGATATGCCCGGATTTGCCAATTCCAGTGACGGCAAGGCGGCCGCTACAATTAAAAATAGCCTCAACTGCGGCGTCAAATGACGCGCCGAGTTGGTTGTTCAGCGCAGAGCTGAGAGCCTCCAGCCCCGTGCGCTCAATCAACAGGGTTTTGCGCGCCGAATCATGCGGGTGGGAAGAGGCGAGAGGCTGAAGCATAAGAGTTAAGCGCGATGAGAGAAAATATCTGGGTCTTCGTAGCCGAGAAGATCGAGCTTTGCGCGCGCAGAGAGGAAGTCATAGCAGGACTGAGCGAGTTCACGACGGTTCTCGCGGATGAGCATTGCTTCGAGCTTGGCCCATAATGCATGCAGATACAGCACATCCGATGCTGCATAGCGTTTTTGGTCATCGCTCAGAACGGGAGCGCCCCAATCAGAGCTCTGTTGTTGCTTGCTGAGCTCAACGCCGAGAAGGTCTCGGCACAGATATGCAAGGCCGTGACGGTCTGTGAAGGTATAGACAAGGCGTGCAGCGATTTTGGTGCACAACACGGAGGGTACATCCACCCCGAATGTATGCTGAAGAACCGCTACGTCAAACCGTGCGAAATGCATCAGCTTTGTAACGTCAGGGTTGCTGATGAGTGCTTTGAGGTTTGGGGCATCCGCTCCGCGACCACCGAGGGACGTCGGACGAATTTGCACAAGGTGGGCTTCACCGTTGCCTGACGAAAGCTGCACGAGGCATAGGCGGTCGCGGTGTGGGTTTAGACCCATTGTTTCTGTATCGATTGCGACAACAGAGCCTAGGTCTAAATCTGCCGGCAAGTCGCCGTCGTGAAGATGGATGGCGTTCTGCTGGCTCATGTCGTATCACCGCTGTTGTCGGGATGCAGGGCGATGCGGCCAGTAGTTTGGGGCCGATCCGGCCTGATCTGTAATGATGGTGCCCAGAAGAAGACTCGAACTTCCACGTCCTTTCGGACACAGGTACCTGAAACCTGCGCGTCTACCAATTCCGCCATCTGGGCATTGAGGCCACCTTTGCGTTTCAGTTTCTGAAGCGGTCCGGCTCGGTGAAGAGGCGTTTAGCCCGGATAATTGGGGGCGTCAATTAGGAAAATGCGAAAAGTTTGTGAATTTTAAAAATACCTAAAAAGCGTCGATTGGTATGAGTTTTTGGAATGGGGCTTATGTGCTGGTGGAAGGTGGTGTGACACAAGCCTTTGCCTGCTGTTTGGGTGTTAGATTGATGATTTATACTTTAAGTTATTGATTCAAAATAAATAAGTTTATGTATATGCGATGCATTCTCAACTAATAGGTCCGTATCGGACTTAATTATTTGTTTTGGTTTGTCTGAGGTAAAGATGCTCCTAGGTTGAGTGATATAAATAGGTAAGCATTGCTGACTATTATTGTTTTGGCTGAGGTTTTAGCAGGGAGAAACTTAAAAAACATAGCTCTGAATGCAGGGGAGGTCGCTCGCCGCAGGGAGGAGCAT
The DNA here is from genome assembly GCF_006542335.1 of Neokomagataea tanensis. Lineage (GTDB taxonomy): Bacteria > Pseudomonadota > Alphaproteobacteria > Acetobacterales > Acetobacteraceae > Gluconobacter > Gluconobacter tanensis. The sequence goes on from NZ_CP032485.1 coordinate 1,689,367, forward strand.
CTAAAGAATCAAAGGGAGTGGGTGCATGACGGAGCGGATGCTGCAATTCGTCGAGCTCTCTCAGAAATTGCCAGAGAAGCGCAGTGCTGAAGAGAGAAAGAAGGATTTCGGTGAAATCTACCAAGGTTTCGCTCGCGCTCGTGCCGAGGAGCAAGCTTCTCGCTGCTCGCAATGTGGTATTCCATTTTGCTCTGTGCATTGTCCGTTAGGAAATAACATCCCTGACTGGTTGAAGCTGACGGCAGAGAACCGTTTGCAAGATGCCTATGCTATGTCAGCGGCAACAAACACATTCCCCGAAATTTGTGGTCGTATTTGCCCGCAAGATCGCCTCTGCGAAGGCAACTGCGTGATTAATAAAGGCTTTGAGAGCGTGACGATCGGCGCGGTCGAGCGTTTCGTGACGGAAAATGCCTTCGCTGAAGGGTGGGTCCAGCCGGTATTGCCTGATTATGAATTGGGCAGAAGCGTTGGTGTTGTTGGTTCAGGCCCGGCAGGTCTTGCATGCGCTGAGCGTTTGCGCCGTCAGGGTTATGAGGTGCATGTTTACGAGCGCCAAGACCGTGTTGGCGGCTTGCTGACTTACGGTATTCCAAGCTTCAAACTTGAAAAAGACGTAGTTGAGCGCCGTTGGAAGCTGCTTGAAGCCCAAGGGGTCATCTTCCACCTATCAACGCCAATAGGGAGCGGTGAAGGTGAGACAACTTTGGCAGATTTGCGGACCCGTCATCATGCCGTCTTTCTTGGTACGGGTGTTTATCGCTCGCGCGCCATTGATGTGCCGGGCTCTGAACTAGGGGGCGTTGTTGACGCGATTGATTTCCTCACCGCGTCCAACCGTCGTGGCTATCACGAAGACCCGGGTAATGACGTAGCTCTGCACGCCAAGGGGCGCCGTGTCATTGTAATTGGTGGCGGTGATACCGCTATGGATTGCGTACGGACGTCAATACGCCAGGGTGCGGCTGAAGTCGTGTGCGTTTACCGCCGTGATAGAGCCAACATGCCAGGATCACGGCAAGAAGTGTATAATGCGGAAGAAGAAGGTGCACGTTTCGAGTGGCTGGCGGCCCCCGATGCTTTCTTGGGAAGCGAGCATGTTTCTGGCGTACGCGTACAGAAAATGCGCTTAGGTACACCGGATGCAACCGGCCGCCGTTCCATTGAAGCAACGGGACAGCATGCCATCGTCGAGGGCGATTTGGTTATTCGCGCGTTGGGCTTCGACCCCGAAGACCTGCCCGGCCAATGGAATGAGCCTGACTTGGCCGTTACGCGCTGGGGAACCTTGAAAGTGCCACCGCGCGGGTTTGAGACCAGTCTGCCGGGTGTTTTCGCTGGTGGAGATATTGTGCGTGGAGCGAGCTTGGTCGTATGGGCCATTAAAGACGGCCGCGATGCGGCGGATGCCATCCACGCAGCTTTTGAAAATGGGTCCCTTATGGGACAGGACGCGCTGGAAGCAGCGGAGTAAGACAAATGACGAATTTTACCGCTGAATACGCCGCAAATGTAAAGCGTTTGGAGGGGCTATATGACCCCTCACAGGAACGGGATTCCTGTGGTGTTGGCCTAGTCGCCGCGTTAGACGGGCAACCTTCGCGCGCCGTTGTAAAAGCTGGTATCGAAGCGCTGGGTAATATTTGGCACCGTGGCGCGGTTGATGCCGATGGCAAAACTGGTGACGGCGCAGGTATCCACGTAGAAATCCCTCAGGATTTCTTCGCTGATGCCGTGCATAGTAGCGCGCAGGACGATACGATTGATGGCCGCATTGCGGTTGGAATGATTTTCCTGCCCAAGACCGATCTTGGGGCGCAAGAGCGTGGCCGTCAGATTGTTGAAACGGAAGTCCTCAACTTCGGTTACGGCATTTATGGCTGGCGTCAGGTGCCAATCGATGCGTCTTGCATTGGTGAGAAAGCAAACCAGACACGCCCCGAAATTGAGCAGATCATGATCCGCAACGCTCTTGGGAGCGATGAGGAAACATTTGAGCGCGATTTATACGTTATCCGTCGGCGGATTGAGCGCCGCGCAACGCAGGACCATGTGGACCTCTACATGTGTTCATTGTCCTGTCGTTCGCTTATTTATAAAGGCATGTTCCTTGCGGAGAATTTGACGGATTTTTATCCTGATCTGCTGGATGAACGCTTTGTTTCCCGCTTCGCAATTTATCATCAGCGTTATTCGACCAATACTTTCCCGACATGGAAGTTGGCGCAGCCTTTCCGTAAAGTCGCGCATAATGGTGAAATCAACACGATTTCTGGGAACAGAAATTGGATGCGCTCCCATGAGACGCGTCTGTCGCACCCGAATTTGAATCCATATTTGGATGATTTGAAGCCTGTTGTGCAGGCTTCGGGTTCGGACACGGCAGCGCTGGACAACGTATTTGAACTTTTGACGTTCGCTGGGCGTGATGCGCCAATGGCAAAGACGTTGTTGGTTCCAGCGTCGGCCGGGGCTGACTCCTCAATGTCAGAAAAAGCACGGGCGATGTTCCGTTATTGCAATGCAGTTATGGAGCCATGGGATGGCCCTGCTGCGCTGTGCGCGACGGATGGGCGTTGGATTATTGCGGGTCTGGATCGTGCGGGGCTACGTCCGCTACGCTATTCGATTACAACAGACAAATTGCTGATTGTGGGTTCAGAAACGGGCATGGTGCGCGTGCCTGAATCCCGCGTTGAGCGGCGCGGTCGTCTTGGGCCTGGGCAGACTTTGGCGCTAGACCTGCGTGACGCGCGGCTATATCAGCCTGACGAAGTGTTGGAGATGCTCTCCGAACGCCAAGACTATGGCGAATGGACGCAGCGCATAAAAGATATCGCACCCGTCGTGCGCGATGTGTGCGAGCCCGAGGCGCCAGAAGGTGAGGCCCTGCGCCGCCTGCAGGTCTCGGTGAGTTTGACGCATGAAGAGTTGGAAACAATTCTGCATCCGATGGTTGAGACAGCAGCGGAAGCGTTGGGCTCAATGGGCGATGATACGCCGTTGCAGGTTTTGTCAAAGACGCAGCGCGGTCTGTCGAATTACTTCCGCCAAGATTTCAGCCAAGTCACAAACCCGCCGATCGACTCCCTACGTGAAACGCGTGTGATGAGCTTGATTACGCGTTTGGGTAACCTCGGAAATGTATTGGATCAGTCTGCCGAGCAGTGCGATTTGTTGCAACTGCCTAGCCCTGTTCTGACCATTGGTGAATTCGATGCGCTGCGCCGCGAATGCGGTGATAACGCGGCGGTTATTGACTGCACATTCCCTGCAGCAGAGGGCGAGGACGGTCTGCGCGCTGCAATTGCGTCAATTCGTGCGCAGGCTGAAGAGCAGGTACGCTGTGGGTGCTCACACCTATTCCTGACAGATGAAAATGTGAGCGCGGAGCGGGCTGGTATCCCGATGATTCTGGCAACAGCTGCTGTGCATGTGCATTTGGTCAGAACATCGCTGCGTACGTTTACGTCGTTAAACGTGCGGAGTTCGGGTGCTATTGACGTTCACGCAATTGCGGTGACGATCGGAGTAGGGGCGACCACGGTCAATCCATCTTTGGCTCAGCATTGTATTGCAGATCGTCTGCGCCGTGGCTTGTTTGGCACCATGGCTATCCGTGACGCGATGGCACGGTATCGTAAGGCTGTAGACAAGGGTCTGTTAAAGATCATGTCTAAGTTCGGCATTTCGATTATCTCGGCCTATCGTGGTGGGTATAATTTTGAAGCTATTGGCCTGTCACGTGCTTTGGTGGCGGAGTTCTTCCCCGGGATGCCATCGCGGATTTCGGGGATTGGTCTGCCCGGCATCGCGCGCAATATCCTAAAGGCGCATAAGCAGGCATGGGACCAGAAGGTAGAGGCGCTGCCAATTGGCGGGCGCTATAAGCTGCGCCGCCAAGGAGAGACGCACGCTTTCTCCGGTCAATTGGTGCACATGTTACAGTCAGCGGTAACGGCCAATAGCTTCACGCTATATAAGCGCTATGCGGATGGTGTGCGCCAGACGGCCCCGGTTGCGCTGCGCGACCTGCTGGACTTCAAGCCGGCACATGCGCCTATCCCCATCGATGAAGTTGAGAGCATCACTCAAATTCGTCGTCGTTTGGTCGCACCTGGGATTTCTCTTGGCGCACTAAGCCCGGAGGCCCATGAGACACTGGCCATCGCGATGAATCGCATTGGTGCGAAGTCAGACTCGGGCGAGGGTGGCGAAGACCCTATCCGTGCCACGCCACGCCCCAACGGGGATAATGCGTCTTCCGCCATTAAGCAGGTTGCCTCGGGGCGATTTGGTGTCACGGCGCAGTATTTGAATGACTGCCGTGAAATCGAAATTAAGATGGCGCAGGGTGCTAAGCCTGGTGAAGGCGGGCAGTTGCCGGGCTTTAAGGTTACGGAGTTAATTGGTCGTTTGCGCCACGCAACGCCGGGTGTGACCCTCATTTCACCACCACCGCATCACGATATTTACTCCATCGAAGATCTTGCCCAGCTTATCTACGACTTAAAGCAGGTGAACCCTACTGCGACAGTCACGGTGAAGTTGGTGGCGCGTACTGGTATCGGTACGATTGCGGCAGGTGTTGCGAAAGCTAATGCTGATGCCATTCTGATTTCCGGGCATTCGGGCGGTACAGGGGCTAGCCCTCAATCCTCCATCCATTACGCGGGTTTGCCGTGGGAAATGGGATTGAGTGAGGCGCATCAGGTTCTGATGTTGAACCGTCTGCGCCACCGCTTGGTGCTACGTACCGATGGTGGCATCAAGACCGGCCGTGACGTTGTTATGGCTGCGATGCTGGGTGCCGAAGAGTTCGGCATCGGTACGGCGGCGTTGGTGGCTATGGGTTGCATCATGGTGCGGCAGTGCCACTCCAACACCTGCCCAGTCGGTGTGTGTGTGCAAGATGAACGCCTCCGTGAGAAATTCGACGGTTCGCCAGAGAAGGTGATCAACCTTTTCACGCTCATTGCCGAGGATGTGCGGCACATCTTGGCTGAGTTGGGCGTGCGCTCGCTGAAGGATGTTATCGGCCGTACGGATTTGTTGCGTCAGGTATCGCGTGGGGCAGATTATCTGGACGATCTGGACCTGAACTCTCTGCTGGTGCAGGCGGATCCGGGCGAGCATGCACGTTACTGCACGCGCGAAGGCCGCAACGAGGTCCCCGATACGTTGGACGCTGACATTATGGCTGATGCACGGCCGCTCTTCTCACGTCGTGAGAAGCTGCATTTGCACTACACAGTGCAGAATACGCATCGTGCCATTGGTACGCGTGTATCGGGTGAAATTACCCGTCAGTTCGGTATGCATACCTTGCCGGAGGGGCATTTGACATTGTCTCTACGCGGTTCGGCCGGTCAGTCTCTCGGCGCTTTTGCTGTTAAGGGTCTGAAGTTGGACGTGGAAGGCGATGCCAACGATTACGTGGGTAAAGGCTTGTCTGGTGCGACAATTGTTGTGCGTAAGCCACCTTCTGCCCCTTGGCGCTCGGAAGAAAACTCGATCATTGGCAATACAGTTCTGTACGGTGCAACGAGCGGCAAACTGTTTGCAGCGGGCCAAGCCGGTGAACGCTTTGCCGTGCGTAACTCTGGCGCGACCACAGTTGTTGAGGGCTGTGGCTCTAATGGTTGTGAGTACATGACGGGCGGTACGGTCGTTATCTTGGGTGAGACTGGCGATAATTTCGGAGCCGGTTTCACGGGTGGAATGGCCTATGTGCTGGATCGTTCAGGGCGTTTTGGAGCGCAAGTCAACGAAGATACGATCATGTTGAATCGTGTAGCGCCGGGTAGCCGGTGGGACCACGAGTTGCGTGCGCTGGTAGAGGAGCATGTGCGTGAGACAGGTAGTATTTACGCTGAAGACCTGCTCCATTGCTGGGAGCAGACTTTAGGGCAGTTCTGGCACGTTGTGCCACGCGACTACGCTAAGGTAATCGGGTATGTTCAGGAAGATTTGTCGAAACTCTCGGCATAATATTTAGGGCAGAGAGTTTTAGAAACCTTGCCTCCTCCCTGTTATGGGGCGGAGGCAAGGTTTTTTGTTAGATAAAGACCGAAGCGAGCAGCGCGAATAGAAGGCCGAAAACGGCGATGAGCGTTTCCAGAACGGACCATGTTTTGAGGGTCTGTGGTACGGTCAGGCCCAAATATTCTTTAATTTGCCAGAAGCCTGCGTCGTTCATTGGGCCAAGGGCAACAGAGCCAGCGCCTGTTACGAGCACCATGAGTTCCGGCGAGACGCCGTGGGCTTGTGCAAGAATAGGTCCCATAATACTTGACGCAGTGGCCATGGAAACCGTGGAAGAGCCGCAAGCAACGCGCACAATTACGGCAAGGAGCCAGCCAAGCAGCAAAAGTGGCATGTGAATGCCAAGTGCAGCGTCGGTAATTGCCTTGGACACCCCGCTATCGATGAGTTCACGCCCAAAGCCGCCGCCTGCCCCTACGAGGAGCATGATGAGAGCTGTCGGTGCAAGACACTCATTGGTAAAGCGCAAAATGGTCTCGCGTGAGAAGCCGCGGGCCAAGCCGAGCACATAAAATGAGAGCACTGTAGCAACGGCAAGGGCAATGTCCGTATTGCCAAAGAAATGCAGCGCCTGGTTCAAGGAACTATGCGGTTTGGCAATACTGTCAGCGGAAGATCCAACAAACATGAGCACAACAGGCAACAGAATTGTTGCGACTGTTGCTGCAAAGCTTGGCAGATTCTCAGGAGGCGTAGCGCGAATAAATTGTGCAGCTAAAGGGTTATGCTCAGTTAGAGGCACATGTTTTGCTGCGAAACGCCCAAAAACTGGTCCCGCGATAATGGCCACGGGGGTACCGATGATGATGCCCCAAAAAATGGTTTGCCCGATATTGGCGTGATAGGCCGACAGTGCCAGCAACGTGGCAGGGTGTGGCGGGATCAACGCATGTGTAACGGATAATGCGGCGCCCATGGGCAGGGCCACTTGTAGGAGTGGGGTTTTTGTCCGTTCGGCCAAAACGAAGGCAATAGGAATGAGCAGGACAAAGCCGATTTCGAAGAAAACCGGTAGTCCGACGAGCAAACCGATGACCATCATGGCCCAGTCGACGCGCCCGCGCCCGGCAATTCCGGACACGGTCAAGGCAATTCGATCTGCCCCGCCGGACTCGGTTAACATTTTTCCGAGCATGGTGCCGAGTGCGATGACGGTGCCGACATGTCCAAGAACGTGCCCTGCGCCGGCTTCGAACGAGCCTACGACTTTATCAGCAGGCATTCCTGCAATCAGGGCGAGGATAATTGATACGGCAAAAAGAGTGATGAAAGGGTTTAACCGCAGGCGTGCGATAAGCACCACAAGCGCGAGGATCGAACCAGTAACAAGGCATAGTGCAAAAGGGATACTCATTGTCTCGTATCCTGAAAAAGGATGTCATGAGAGGGCTAACGCCTTTTTGCACTGTGAGCCAAGAGGCCGGGGGCAGGAAAGAGTAGATATCCCACGAATGTGAAAAATCTCCACACGACAACATGTGGAATTGTGCGCGGCGTAAGTGAGATCCGTTTGACGGTGAGCAATGTGTGGCTAATAGTTGAAATTATGACACATGATCTTTTTGCACGCCCGTTTTCTGTTGCTTCTGCCACGTCTGGGCAGGAGGGGTCTTCGTCGGAGAAGAGTGCTCCGCCACGTTGGGATTTGGGTGATTTGTATGAATCTCCAAGTGATCCCCAAATTACCGACGATTTTGCCGCGCTGGAACAGGCGGCGCAGCAATTTGGGCAGGCTTGGAAGGGCAAGCTAGGAGACATCAGCCCCAAGGCTTTGGCGGGTGCTTTTGGGGATTACGAGCGGATAGAGGAAGGGCTCGGGCGTATTGGCTCTTTCGCGCAACTCGGTTTTGCTGCGCACACTACGGACGGGGCCTGGGGGCGTTTTTCCCAAGGTGTGCAAGAGCGACTGACCGATATTTCCGGGCATTTGCTGTTCTTCACGCTGGAGTTGAACCGCTTAACGGATGAGCAGGCTGATATGCTGCTTGCTGCACCGGAAATGGAAAAGTGGCGTCCCTACATACGCGATTTGCGAGTGTTCAAGCCTTACCAGCTCTCTGACGAGGTTGAGCAGGTTTTGATGGATAAATCCGTTACGGGGCGCAATGCGTGGAACCGTCTCTTTGACGAGACTATGGCGGAACTGACTGTTACGCTTAATGGAGAGGAACGCCCATTGGGGGAGGCGTTTAATACGCTGACCCATCGTGACCGAGCCCGTAGGCAGCAAGCGGCAGAGCAAATTAGTGGTGTTTTGGCAAAGAACTCACGTCTGCTGACCCAGATTACAAACACCCTCGCAAAAGATAAGGCTATTGCCGATAAGATGCGTGGGTATCCACGGCCTACATCGTCACGCAATCGCGCCAACATGGTGGAAGATGACGTCGTGGACGCGTTGGTCGCGGCAGTTAATGATGCTTACCCCCGTTTGTCGCACAGATATTACGCGTTGAAAGCAAAGTGGCTTGGCCTTGAAAAGCTAGAACATTGGGACCGGAATGCTCCCCTGCCGGGTGAGCAGGAAAGTGACCTGTCCTGGCAGGAAGGGTGCAAGATTGTACGGGATGCATATACGCAGTTTGACCCGGCTTTAGGGGCACTGGTCGGGCGCTTTTTGGATAATCCGTGGATTGATGCGGCCGCAGTGCCGGGTAAGTCATCAGGGGCGTTTGCTCATCCTGTCACACCTTCGGTGCATCCATATATTCTTATGAACTATCATGGCCGTGCGCGTGATGTCATGACATTGGCGCATGAGCTTGGGCATGGGGTGCATCAGATCCTAGCCGGTGAGACGCAGGGCTATTTAAACGCTTCAACCCCGCTGACTTTGGCTGAGACGGCATCTGTCTTTGGCGAAATGCTGACATTCCAGTCTTTGTTGGAGCGTGAACGGGACCCAGAACGGCGGCGGTTGTTGTTGGCCTCCAAGGTGGAGGACATGCTCAACACGGTTGTTCGCCAAATCGCGTTTTACCAGTTCGAGGTCAAAGTCCATGATGAGCGCGGCGATGGGGAGCTGTCGTCTGAGAGATTGGGAGAAATCTGGAAAGAGGTGCAGGAGCGAAGCCTAGGGCCTGCCTTCCGTTTCACGCCCGATTATAATCACTATTGGTCTTATATACCGCATTTCGTTCATTCTCCATTTTACGTTTACGCCTATGCTTTTGGGGATTGTTTGGTGAATGCGCTTTATGGTGTTTATCAAGCGCAGCCTGAAGGGTTTGTTGAAAAATACCGCACCATGCTTCAGGCGGGTGGTACGCTGCGTCATAAAGAACTTTTGGCACCATTTGGGCTTGATGCTTCACAGCCTGATTTTTGGAAAACAGGGCTGGATATTATTTCCGGGTTGATTGATCAGCTTGAGCAGGAAGGGTGATCTGTCATGGCGCGTGATTTAGACGATACTGGTTTTTTGGGCGGCGTTCAGCGTTTTGCAAAGACGTCCGGAGCCGTGGGGGGTATTGCCGCGCGCTTGGCTGGGCATAAGCTTGGCTTGAGGGGCAACAGGGAAGGCCACGCCGAAGATTTGAAAGCGGCCCTTGGTAACCTTAAAGGCCCCCTGATGAAGGCCGCTCAACTGCTTTCGACAATTCCGGGGGCGTTGCCGGAAGAGTACGCCAATGAGTTGGCACATCTTCAGGCCAACGCTCCACCAATGGGTTGGAATTTTGTGCGCCGAAGGATGAGGGCGGAGCTTGGCGCAAGTTGGGAGCGCCACTTCAGTGCTTTCAGCCATGAAGCTGTCGCAGCGGCATCACTTGGGCAGGTTCATAGAGCGCGTTTGGCAGATGGCCGGGAAGTTGCGTGTAAGCTGCAATATCCTGACATGCCAGGTGCAGTAGAGACGGACCTCATGCAGTTTAAAGCAGCCTTGGGTGTCTTTCGTCAGATCGATGGCACGATAAGACAAGATGAAGTTTACGCAGAACTAGCTGACCGGCTTAGAGAAGAACTCGATTACAAGCGCGAAGCGAGCCACTTGGAGTTGTATCGAAACATTCTGGAAACGGTGCCGGATGTGACTGTCCCCTCGACAGTCCCTGAACTTTGCACCGGCCGCCTGCTGACCATGGAGTGGGTGCGCGGACGTAGCATGCGTACCTTACTTGAAGGAGAAATGACGCAGGACGAGCGGAATTCCGTGGCTCGCGCATTGTTTAAGGGTTGGTACACGCCTGTTTATCGTTATGGCGTTATTCATGGTGACCCGCATATGGGCAATTTTACGGTCAGAGAGGATTACGGCCTAAACTTACTAGATTTTGGTGCCATCCGCATTTTCTCACCACGATTTGTCGAAGGGGTCGTTCAGTTATTCACCGCTTTACGGACGGAGAATGAGGAACTGGCTTTTCAAGCATATTCGAAATGGGGCTTCCAAAATATTTCCCGCGAAACTGCGCAGGTCCTGAATGAGTGGGCGCGTTTCTTCTATCGTCCTCTCATGACGGATCGTGTCTGCTCTATGCAGGAGAGCAATGACCCTGCTGAAGCGAAAGAGGTTTTGGGGCGGGTCTATGATGGTTTGAAGCGCACGGGGGGAGTAAAGCTGCCTCGTGAGTTTGTGCTCCTTGATCGCTCAGCCATCGGGTTGGGCAGTGCATTTCTCAAGCTGGGTGCGCGCTTGAATTGGCACGAGATGTTCCAGGAGCTGATTGAAGGCTTCAACGTGGATGACTTGGCCGCACGTCAAAGCGAGGCACTGAAAAAAGCAAAGGTCCCAGCGCCTTTGCAATAAGGTGAAACCCCGCTTGGGTGTTTTTCGGCAACCATAATACCCACACGGCGTAGGATGACTTACTCCCTTGCTTGAGAGAGCAAGGGGTCACGCGCTTCAGATCAGTTTGATGAATCTGAGAAGGACTGGGTATTAAAATGGGTGATTTTCCGTTTTCTTTTGGCGTCAATCAATTCACGACGCAGCCATGGTCTTTTGAGGAAGACGTCGCGCGTTACGCGGAACTTGGGGTTGATGCCATAGAAGTTTGCGAAGCCAAACTTGCCCCAGAAAAGCTACAGGCTCAGCTCGACCTGGTAAAACAATCCGGTTTGAAAATCAGTGCCGTACAGCCCAAGATACGCACATTTTTTGGGAGCAAAATGGCGCCTGAGCCGACAGAAACTGATGCACGGGTCGAAGCCTTTATTGGTAGTTTGAAAAAATTGGCTCCTTACGCGCAAGGTGCTTCGTTTGTCATGAATACTGGTGCTCCGGTAAATGGAAACGTCCGGCAGGTCGTTGATGAAACGGTCCGGTACATGCGTAAAGTAGCGCCCATCGCGCAGGATTTGGGTGTGAAGGTCGCTATCGAGCCGCTTAACCCGACTTCGGTGAACGTCGAGACTGCCATTTGGACGATCGACCAGGCTTTAGAGCTGATTGAAACGGTAGCGCATCCTGCGTTTGGGCTGTGCTTGGATTACTGGAATATTTGGCAACAAAATCAATGTGCCGAGGCGATTAAAAGAGCCGGAAAGGCTATTTTTGTTTTGCAAGTTTCCGATTGGCGCACGCCTTACTCTGGTACTGACAGACTAGTGCCGGGAGATGGCAGCATTCCGCTGGGGCAGTTGTTGCGGGCAACGCATGATGCAGGTTTTGATGGGGCATGCACGGTCGAGATTTTTTCTTCAGATGTGCCTGACAGCCTTTACGACCAAGACCTAAAAACGGTCCTTGTGAGAAGCAGGGACGGGCTGATTAAGGCTTGGAATGAAGGCTGACTGGGAAAACGCCAACGGACAACTTTTGAAATATCCAAACCCAAAGTGTTACGGTATAACATACTAAAAATAAGTTTATCGGGGGTTGGGTGTTGTCTCGGAAGAATGCTCTTTTGGCGTCTGCGTTGTGTTCAGGTTTGACCGTTTGTGCCTCTCATCTTTACGCCGCTGAACCCCCAAGAAAAAGGCAGAAAAAGCGGAACATATTACCGTTTTAAAGCAGCGGCAGCCTTATCTCGGGCGCGTTGCTATCAAGGATGTTCCGCAGAATATCATCACTGTCAGCGGCAAGACCCTGCAAGAGGCGGGGATTACCACTTTGGCAAATGCCCTCGATTTGGTCAGTGGCATAGCGCGGCAAAACAGTTTCGGCGGTATGTGGGACAGCTTTGCCGTACGCGGCTTTGCAGGCGATATTAATGTCCCAAGTGGCTTTTTGGTGAATGGCTTCAACTATGGGCGGGGGTTTGGCGGCCCGCGGGATATGTCGGGTGTTGAGCGGATTGATGTTCTCAAGGGGCCGAGTTCTGCTTTGTTCGGGCGTGGTGAACCGGGTGGGACTGTTGATATCATCACTAAAAAACCCCAATTTGAACAGCATGGCAGCTTTGGTTTACAGGGCGGTAGTTACCACGACATACGCGTTGATGGGGACTACACGGCCCCGCTAACGCAAAGCTTGGCCATGCGGCTGAACGGCGCTTTTGAGGACAGCGATAGCTTCCGTAAGACGGTGCATACTCGCAAATGGACAATCGCCCCTTCTTTGCTTTGGAAGATTACGGACAAAACGAGCCTGTCTTATCAGCTCTCGTATACGCGCCAAGATATCCCATTTGATCGCGGTATCGTGGCGGTGAATGGGCGATTGGGGGTCATACCCGTAACGCGTTTTCTGGGAGAGCCGGGTGACGGACCCAATAAAGTAGGCGATTTGGGGCATCAGCTTCAGTTACAGCATGATTTTAACCATAACTGGGGCCTGCAACTCGGGTTTGGTGACCGTTTGACGGATATGGAAGGTTTTGGGGAAACCCCGGAACTTGCCACTGCACGCCAGCCATTATTCAGGGATGGGCGGACATTATCGCGGCAACGGCGTTATATTGATTATCAGACAGAAGATTTGGTCGGACGTGCTGAGTTGAGTGGTGAATTCAAAACATGGAGTTTGAAGCACCATGTTTTGATTGGCACAGACTACGATGCTTTTGACTTTGATAGTGTTCAGAAACGCTACAGGCCGCCCGCGCTGTCGAGTAACCCTTCTCAGGCAGCATTAAATGCGATTGATATCTTTGCGCCGGTTTATAGGGCGGCAAATGCGTTGCCCGCTACAAATGCCGTCGTGTTTAATCAAAAAGAAAAAAGCCGGACGGCTGGTGGATATGTACAGGACCAGATTGACGTCACGAAAAAGATAAAAATCCGGTTGGGTGGTCGCTTTGACGATTATCAGCAAAAGATTAATTTTAGGACGAATAATAGCTCTTCAAGCCAGCATCAAACAGCATTCAGTCCGCAAGTGGGTGCTGTTTATGAGCCTGTGCGGTCGCTTTCGCTCTATGTGAGCTATGGTCGCGGCTTCCGCCCGAACTCAGGTACGGATTATGCGGGAACACCTTTCCGGCCCGAGAGAACGCGGGATGTTGAAATCGGTGCAAAGTATAGTTCTCTGGATCGGCGCATCGAGATTTCAATGGACGCCTTTCGCATGACGAAAGACAATATTCTTACCTCTGATCCGGCGAGGGTAGGATACTCACTGGCTATCGGTAAGGCGGTCAGCCAAGGTGTTGAAACGGATATCCACGCTGCATTGCCATACGGCTTTAGAACAATTGCTAGCGCATCGTATATTGACGCGCACTCAACATCGACAGTGTTGGACCCGGATTTTGGGCGTGTTGTCGCCAAAGGTGATCCGCTGATTAACATACCGGCTTGGAGTGCCAATGTTTTGCTGTTCCGTGATTTTCACGTTGCGGGACATCAAGCAATGCTTGGCGCAGGGGTTAATTATGTAGGCAGGAGATTGGGGGAGACAGGAACAAATTTCTACCTCCCGTCATATACGTTAGTGCGTCTCATCGGCTCATTTAACGTCACGAAGCGTTTGGTGCTGAGCGGTCAGATTGATAATCTGACCAACAAAACTTGGTACGCAAACAGTTATGCAGCACTTTGGGTTTATCCAGGTGCGCCAAGAACATTCTCACTCCGTGCGCGGTATGAGTTTTGAGAATATCGGCCGTGATTTTGACAGTAAAGCGCAGCCCTATGGTCATTCCATCTTGGTGTGAGTGTTTGATTTGAAAGTGATGATAGTCGCTGGATGAAACTATAATTCTGCTAAGTGGCCTTACGAATGAGTAAGGCCACAATAGCTTTTTAGAATATGTCTTTGATCAGGTCATCGCCGATGGCGAAACCGGCACCGGCCTCTACAGAACGAGCGAACCCGGAATTAAGGAAGTTTGAGAAGAACCCGCCGCTTGACGCTTGAGGAGGCTGCTGGACCGGTGCCACAGGGGCGGGTTGCTGGGCGTAATCTTGCGGAATGAAATTTTGATTTTGAGAGGCGTTGGATAACGCCGCGTGTAGCTGCTGCAGAAGAGATGCAACCTGCTGTTGCTCCGCCTGAAACGCCAAGGCAAGCTCACGCAGATCTAGCGACCACTCGCGCGCCTGCTGGTCACCACCTTGTGCGGCTGATTGCAGTTTAGAGCCGAGGGTTTGCAAAGCTTGTGCGGATTGTTGGGATTGCTGCTGAAGCTGGCTGTAGGCCCGTTCGATTGTTTGGACGTCCATGGCCGTTTCCTCATATTTTGTGCATCGATCAGCATATCCAGCGGGTAATTGGCCAGATAGCACTTGGAAAAACGCTGTTCTGATCAATATGTTTCCTGTCAGGCAGTTTTGCCGAAGGTATGGGTGGTGTCAGAAAGAATGGCGAAAAAGACTTCTGGAAATCAGCGACTTGCTGCGATGCCGGTCATGACATCCTTCCGGCCGGAGAGGCAGGCGGCAAAACCCAAAACGCGCCGTTTGGTCGTCAAGTCTGACTATGATCCCGCGGGTGACCAACCCACAGCTATTGCCGAACTTGTAAAAGGGGTTGAGCAAGGGGAACGGGATCAGGTTTTGTTGGGGGTCACGGGTTCGGGCAAAACATTCACAATGGCAAAAGTCATTGAGGCCACGCAGAAACCGACCTTAATCCTGGCACCAAACAAGACGCTTGCGGCCCAGCTTTACGGGGAGATGAAGCAGTTCTTCCCGGATAATGCGGTCGAGTATTTTGTTTCTTATTACGACTATTACCAGCCCGAAGCTTACGTACCGCGTTCTGACACCTACATCGAAAAAGATAGTCAGATTAACGAGCAGATTGACCGAATGCGCCACGCAGCAACACAGGCGCTGCTGGAGCGCAACGATGTTGTCATTGTTGCCTCTGTGTCTTGTATTTACGGTATTGGTTCGGTTGAAACGTACTCCAAAATGGTCGTGCGCCTTGAGGTCGGCGGGCAAATAGACCGCGAAAAGCTGATCAAGGCGCTGGTTGAGCTGCAATACCGGCGCAATGACGCGGCGTTCGAGCGCGGAACGTTCCGGGTGAGGGGGGAGCAGGTCGATATTTTCCCGGTGCAGAATGAGGACCGCGCATGGCGCGTTTCTTTGTTTGGTGATGAAATCGACCAGATTATCGAATTTGATCCGCTCACGGGGAATAAAACGGCGGATCTTGCCGAGATCAGCGTCTATGCAAATTCTCACTATGTTACGCCACGCCCAACGCTGAATCAGGCAATGGTCGGTATTAAGCGGGAGCTTAAAACGCGACTGGAGCAATTTCAGGCTGAAGGAAAAGTCCTTGAAGCTGAGCGTTTGTCCCAACGGACGGCGTTTGACCTTGAAATGATTGAAACGACCGGCGTGTGCAAGGGGATCGAAAACTACTCGCGCTATCTGTCTGGGCGTGGACCGGGTGATCCGCCTCCTACACTGTTTGAGTATTTGCCCGAAGATGCTTTGCTGATCGTGGACGAAAGCCATGTAACAGTGCCGCAGATTGGCGGCATGGAACGCGGCGACAGAGCCCGCAAAACGGTCTTGTCAGATTTCGGGTTCCGCTTGCCATCCTGCATGGATAACAGGCCTTTGTCTTTCATCGAGTGGAATACATTCCGCCCGCAGACAGTGTGTGTTTCAGCGACGCCCGGCCCATGGGAAATGGAGCAAACAGGTGGTGTATTTGCGGAGCAAATCATTCGCCCTACTGGTTTGATCGACCCTGTAACAGATGTTCGCCCTGTTGAAGGACAGGTTGATGACGTTCTGCACGAAATCCGTGCGACCATAGCGAAAGGCGGGCGCATTCTGGTCACGACATTGACCAAACGGATGTCGGAAGATTTGACGGAGTATCTGGGCGAGGCA
Organism: Neokomagataea tanensis; assembly: GCF_006542335.1. Lineage (GTDB taxonomy): Bacteria > Pseudomonadota > Alphaproteobacteria > Acetobacterales > Acetobacteraceae > Gluconobacter > Gluconobacter tanensis. The sequence goes on from NZ_CP032485.1 coordinate 1,705,588, forward strand.
GGCGTCAAGGTGCGCTATTTGCACTCGGACGTCGATACGCTTGAGCGAATTGAGATTATTCGTGACTTAAGGCTCGGAGCGTTTGACGTATTAGTCGGGATCAACCTACTGCGTGAGGGGCTGGACATCCCCGAATGTGCACTGGTCGCTATTCTGGATGCCGATAAAGAGGGCTTTTTGCGCTCTCGCACTTCGCTCATTCAGACGATTGGCCGCGCTGCACGTAATGTCGACGGCCGGGTGCTGCTATACGCGGATAAAATGACAGACAGCCTGACCTTTGCCATTGAGGAGACCGCACGGCGTCGTGCCCGGCAGATGGCCTTTAACGAAGAGCATGGCATCACGCCTCAAACGGTTCGCTCGCGTATTGGCGATGCCATGTCGTCTGTTTTTGAGCAGGATTACGTGACGGTCGCGCCCGACCAAGCCAAAGACACGCAGGAGTTTGTCGGCAAGTCCTTACCGGAGACGATTAAGGAGCTTGAGAAGCAAATGCGCGACGCTGCGGCTAATTTGGACTTCGAGCAGGCGGCGCGCTTGCGTGATGAAGTCCGGCGTCTTGAAGCAATTGATATGGGGTTGGAGCCACCACCGATCCCAACCTCGACCGCTGGGCGCCCGGGTTATCAGAAAAACACAAAAGCATCTGGTCCCGTGCCATTAGGCCCGGGTGGTGGCGGATATGATCCCGCAAAGAAGCGGGGTGGGCAAGCGCGTAAGAAGCGCTAGTTCCGCCACTTAATCAGTACAAATGTGACGTTGGAAAAAGGTACAAACCCTCATGATCGAGCTGACTAAAGGCCTCAATACGGTAACTCTCTTTCCGGAATTGGGCGGTGCAATGGGCGTCTGGAAATTTGATGGAGAAGACGTGTTCCTGCCCGTGGGCAACCCAGACCTAAAAGCCCAGAAGGGAGAGGCAGTAGGAGCCTATCCCCTAGTCCCTTATTCCAATCGTATTGCTAATGGCCGCTTTGAGGTCGACGGGCAGACATATCAACTCGATAAGAACATGGGCGAACACCCGCACACCATCCATGGCAATGCATGGGAGCTGCCTTGGACTGTGGCGCATAAAACAGACAGCCACGCCGTCCTTGTCCTTGAGCATCGCCCGAATGTTGAAGCACGCGCGGATGAACGGCAATGGCCTTTCGCTTACCGTGCGGCTTTGATTTACCAGTTGCACAACGATGGTTTGGCTGTGGAAATGGTGGTCGAAAATTTAGATACTGTCGAGCAGCCTGTTGGGTTTGGTTTCCATCCGTTTTTAGCGGCGCAAGGGCCCGCGACACTGCGTTTTGACGCGGATGCCGCTTGGGTGACGGACGAAAACGGGCTGCCTGTCCGGCAGGAAAAAACACAAAATGAGTGGTCTTTTACTCAGCCTGTCGACGCTCATGCGCGGTTTATCGATAATTGCTTCAGCGGCTTCAAGGGCGAAGCTGAGTTGGTGCGTCCCGATGTCGGGCTGACCATACGTATTGAGGCGGACCCGGTATTTGGGCATGTGGTTGTATTTACCGCACCAGACGGCCCGTTTGTAGCGGTAGAGCCGGTAACGAATATGACAGATGCTATTAACCATCCCGAAATTGCTGGGCGTGGTCTGCACGTTCTTAAACCTGCGGGACGTGTGGGGGGTACCATGCGCTTTCGTGTTAAGCGCTCTGGGTAATCCTTCAAGCTGAAATGTAGTCGGGTTGATATACATCAAAGGTCGGTAGAGGTGAGAGGCTAAGCTGGTCTTGTCCGGCAGGGAGGTTCGTAACGTCCCCAGACGCATGTAGGGCCGCGCTACAATAAGTCGGTCTTACATTTTGGGGTGTTGCGGCTTTCTCTTGCAAAGCGGGCAACCTTGGTAAGCGCAGGAGCCATTTATGGCCGCGACAACGTTTTATATCCCTCCCGTCAACATGTCTGGTGCTGGCTGTTTGGCCGATGCTGTAAAGGCCGTAAAAGGGTACGGCTTCAAGCATGCGCTCATCGTGAGCGACGGCTTTTTGGTGAAGAGTGGCATCGTCTCTCACATCGTAGAATTGCTGCTTAGTGAGAGCATCAATAGCACTGTGTATGACGGTGTGATGCCTAACCCGACGGTTGCAAGCGTCGAAGCAGGCTTGGCCGTCGCGATGAAGGCTGCGTGTGATTTCGTTATATCTGTGGGCGGAGGGTCGCCTCACGATTGCGCCAAGGGCATTGCTCTACTGGCAACGAATGGTGGAAAAATTGAGGATTACGAAGGCGTAGACCGATCAGGTAAAGCACAATTACCTTTGGTCGCGGTGAATACTACAGCTGGCACGGCCAGCGAAATGACGCGCTTTTGCATCATTACGGATGAAGTGCGCCATGTGAAGATGGCGATAGTTGATCGGAATGTAACACCCATTCTATCCGTTAATGACCCGGCCTTGATGGTTGGGATGCCACCTCAATTGACGGCCGCTACGGGTATGGATGCTCTCACCCACGCGATTGAGGCGTATGTCTCCGTGGCTGCAACGCCAATAACGGATGCCTGTGCGTTGCAAGCCGTCAAACTTATTTCAACGCATCTGCGGGCGGCTTATAAAGACGGTCATAACATTGCTGCCCGCGAGGGAATGGCTTACGCGCAATTTTTGGCGGGCATGGCTTTTAACAACGCGTCCTTAGGGTACGTCCATGCTATGGCGCATCAGTTGGGTGGTTTTTATAATTTGGCGCACGGCGTGTGTAATGCGGTCCTGCTGCCCCATGTCCAAGCCTATAATGCCACGCAGTGCGCGGCACGGCTGAGCAATGTTGCGCAAGTGATGGGTAAGAAAACTGATGGTTTGACGGATGAGGCTGGTGCTGAGGCATGCCTTGTCGCTATCCGCCAGTTGGCCCGAGATTTGGATATCCCGTCCGGACTGGCGGAACTGGGTGTTCAACGTGAAGATATTCCGACATTAGCAGCAAATGCTCTCAAAGATGCTTGTGCGGCGACCAACCCTCGGCAAGGAACGCAGGGCGAGATTGAGGCACTGTTTGCAGCAGCGCTTTAGCGTAAGCGTGCGGATAGTCGTTTGGAAAAGCTTTACGGTTCCTCGTTCTATATTCAAAGTAGGTGAATTGTTGACGGCGCTTCTCTGTTTGGCAGAGTGGCGCCGTTAGCGTCTTTGGATGTTGCATACGCGTGGGTGAGCCAGAATGGCAGAAAAAACGGCATTATCAGATTATCTTTCTCCGCAGGGGGCGGACACCATGCGGGCAGAACTTAAAGCCCTCGCCCAAGAGGAGCGTCCTCGTGTTGTGGAGATTGTTTCATGGGCGGCGAGCAACGGAGATCGTTCTGAAAATGCAGATTACCAGTACGGAAAGCGCCGCCTGCGCGAAATTGACCGACGCCTCAGGTTTTTAACAAAACGCTTGGAGCGCGCCGTTATTGTTGACCCCGCTGCACAAACTGTGCGGGACCGCGTCTTTTTCGGAGCCGCAGTGACCTATGTCGGTGATGATGACGTTGAGCAAACAGTGACCATTCTCGGTGTTGATGAGTCGGATCTGAGCCGGGGTGAGGTTAGCTTGGTATCTCCTATTGCACGCGCTTTGATGCGAACTCGCGTGGGAGATGTTGCCCTTTTACAGACCCCTCGTGGACAAGTCGAAATCGAGGTGCTGAATATTCAATATCCAGATATGTAATATGCAGTAATTTCGAAGTGTTTTGTTGTTGGATTTCGAGAAATATATAATGAATGAGCTAATTTACACCTCGGAACTCCCCGGGTAATTATCGATAACTGCCAAGTTAAGGTGGTTCTGTTGCGCTGCTTTGGGCGGAAAGGGCGTAGTCTTGTTTGTAAAGGCTCGTTGCGCAAACTGAGCGCACAAAAACGGCCCGTGAAGAGGGTGCAGGTCCAAGTTTTTGTATTATGTGGCGGTTATGAAAGTGTTGGCACGCTGCGTTGGGTTTTGTCCCAATAGCGTAATACTAGGGTGAAAAGGCTCTCAGAGAGATTTTCATGGTTTTAGACAATTACCGTCATGCGGGTTCTGCTCTACAGTAGAGAAACAAGAAGCGCAGACATGCTGCGTTCACCACGGTTCAGGGTAATGAAAAATGGCCGCATCTCTTCGCGTCGCTGTGCAAATGGATCCGCTTGAGCATATTGATATCAACGGAGACTCGACTTTCGCTTTGATGCTTGAGGCGCAAGCGCGTGGGCATAAGCTTTGGGTTTACCCTGTTACGGAGTTGAGCCTTTCTGAGGGAAACCCGGATGACCCCGTAGGCAGATTAAGGGCACGGGCAAGGCCGGTGGAAGTGCGCCGTAAAAAAGGGGACCATGCAACATTTGGCGCGGAGGAGGTATTACCCCTTGGTGACACAGATGTTGTGCTGATGCGGCAGGACCCTCCATTCGACATGGGCTATATTACAGCCACGCATCTGCTTGAGCATGTGCACGGTGTTGGGGAGGGGCGGTCACTTGTCGTTAATGACCCGGCATCGGTGAGAAATGCTCCCGAGAAGCTGTTAGTAACGCATTTTCCGCATCTCATGCCGCCGACACTGATTGCGTGGAGCCCGAAAGATATTGAAGCGTTTCGTGCGGTGCATCATGATATTATCGTTAAGCCGCTGTTCGGGAATGGTGGCGCAGGTATTTTCCGAATCAAGCCAGGTGACGAGAACCTGAAGTCGCTGATGGAAATGCATTTTGCACGCTCTCGCGAACCCCTAATGATTCAGCGCTATGAGCCTGCTGTTCGTCAGGGTGATAAGCGGATCATTTTGGTGGATGGCATGCCGATTGGTGCTATCAACCGTGTCCCTGCGGAGGGTGAAGCACGTTCCAACATGCATGTTGGCGGCCGCGCTGTACGCGTGGATTTAACCGAGCGTGACCGTGAAATTTGTGACGCTATCGGCCCTTATCTGCGCGATAACGGTCTGATTTTCACGGGCATTGATGTCATCGGAAACTGGCTGACGGAAATCAACGTAACGTCCCCGACAGGCTTGCAGGAATTAGACCGGTTTGATGGGATCAACAGTGCCGGTCTGATCTGGGACGCAATCGAGCGCCGCTTGGGTACCTAATTACGGCTGAAGCTACTCTTTGGGCGGGGTTATTTCATCCCGCTCGAAGGGGTAAGCCTCTTTAAATTCTTCTGCTGTGGGTTTGGGAAGCTTGTCGCGCGTCAACTTGTTGTGAAGCCACGGCTTTAGATCACTTTTAAAGTAGATATAGTAGATACTAGGCCAGATAACGGCCACAAAACAGATCAGAAAGATGTTCAGCATCGTTACGCTAGCTCCTAATCTGTGGTTTTTTACAATAAAATAGAGCTGTAGACAGCCTGTAAGACACACCATGTCTTGCCAGAAGCCCCCTGACAAGGGCAGAAGAGGCCAACGAACCGCCCCCATTGCCTCTTTGTCAGTCGGACGAAGAGCGGAGACAGAAGGCTTCATCACGTATGTCCTCACCTTCATCACCACGTTCTGCGCTTGACGCTGATGCCGTGAAAGCGGCGTACCGCCGTTGGGCACGTGTTTATGATACCGTATTTGGCCGTGTTTCAGGCATGGGACGCAAGCGTGCAGTGGCTGAGGTCAATGCACTACCGGGGGAGCGCGTTCTTGAGGTTGGTGTCGGTACTGGCTTGGCTTTACCGTTCTATAATCAGAACAAACGTATCACCGGTATCGATTTGTCAGAAGATATGCTTGAGCGCGCCCGTATGCGGGTATTGCAGCAGGGCCTGACAAATATTGATGATCTGGTTGAAATGGATGCAGAAGCAACCCGTTTCGCAGATGATAGCTTTGACATTGCAGTTGCAATGTTTGTTGCCTCTGTTGTGCCACACCCTGATCGTTTGCTGAAAGAATTGAAGCGGATTGTCCGTCCGGGTGGGCATATTCTTTTTGTAAATCACTTTTTAGCGCAGGGCGGTCTGCGGCTGGCCATTGAACGCGGTACAGCTCGTGCATCGCGTTCTTTGGGGTGGAATACGGACTTTGCAATTGAGACTTTGCTGCCGCCAGAGGACTTGGCGCGGGCAAGTATTCGTCCTGTGCCGCCTATGGGGTTCTTTACACTCGTGACATTACCGCACGACGGTTCTAAATAACTTTTTGCAGCCCTGGTCGCCTGATCGGCGTTTGGCACTGACTGGAAGAGAGTCGGCGCCGAGACTTCCGACGCTCGCTGTCATTATACCTCAACGTTTGGGGTGCCTTGAAGAAGGACAGACTGCGCGATCATGTTGTTTTCGGCTCTTAAATCCCGCCCAGCTTTTTCTGTGCAAAAGCTGGGTATAGCCTACTTACTGCTGGCACTTTTCGCTGGGTTGTTGGGTGGAATTCTTGCGCTGCCGGGGGCGGGTTACGCTGCAACACCCGGAATCGCGCTCTGCCATGGCATTTTAATGTCCTTCTTCGTCGTAGTGCCTGCTGTGTTGGGTGGGTTCGGGCAGTTTTTGCTCCCGAAAGAGTTAGGATTAGAGAGCACACTCCTGCCGGGGGCATCGTTCCTTGGTTTTGCGCTGCTGTCTTCGGGCGTGGTCTTTCTACCTGTGTTGCCACTGGTATCATTGCTGTTATGGGCAGCGGGTAGCCTGTGCGTGGCGGTGGATATTATCGTAACGGCTTTGGAAGGACGTTCAGTCCGGTTCAGCGCGCTTACACCTTTCGTATGGTCTTTGCTTGCTACGGCATGCGGGATTGTCGTGACATCTCCTGTGCTCGCGGCAATGATCACGCATATGGGTGTTTCAAGCTTAAGCGCTGATGGCGGTTATGCCGTAGAACTGCCTGTGCAGGCTTTGGCACGTGTCCTGCAAACGCCTGAAGTTGCGCTAATGTTAGTGCCTGCTCTGGGTCTGATCTGCTGTCTCTTCCCCGCGAGCAAAGGGGCGTTGACGCAGCGTGTTGCGCCCCATGCTTTTGGTGTGTCGGCGGTCGCGGGTCCATTGTTTTGGACAGATAGCCTCTTTACCCCGCATTCTCTTCTGACGTTGCAGATGATTGCTTGGGGCACACAGTTGCTTCCAGCTGTTGTCATGCTCGGCGCTCTTGTCAGTGACCTGTGGGCGGCGCGCCGCGCGGTGAGCGACAAGGCTTATTGGGGCATCGGTGCGCTGGCGCTCATGACGGCAGGCTGGGGGCCTTCTTTGCTTATTGGTGCTGGTAGCCACCCTGCGGTGGCGTTCGGGAGCATCATGGCGGTTTGTGGCGGCTTTTATGCGTGGCTGGAAACAACATCAGGCGGTCGTGTCCCGGGTTGGTTGTGCCGCTCCCACGCATTAATGACGATGCTTGGGGCGCTCTGCTCGCTGGTGCCTTCTTTCGCGTTCTGGGGAGAGGGCATAATGGGGCTCAGCCTTTTAGGGTTCGTGGCTGTTGGCGTTATTCTGCTGGGCCGTGCGATGCGCCTTCAGTCCCTCAAGCGTTCGGGTGCGGCTTTATGAGCGGAGCATCTGCTTTAGGGGCGCTGCGTGACCGACCCTTCGTCGCTGTTTTAGCGGAACCCGGTGCGGAGGGGGATTCATCTCTCCGCGAGTGGTTGGCCCTTTTAAAGCCTCGTGTCATTTCGCTGGTTGTCTTCACCGGAGCAGCTGGTATGGCTGTTGCTCCGAAATGGCCGTCCATTCCGTTGGGCATCATTACAATTCTTTGTATCTGTATCGGAGCGGGTGCGGCCGGCGCGATCAATATGTGGTACGATCGTGATATTGATGCCGTGATGCGTCGCACATCGACCCGTCCTATACCTGACGGCCGAATGAGTGCTGATGGTGCTCTGCTCTACGGTGTTGTGCTGTCCGTCATATCCGTCATTATACTGGGGCTGGCAACGAATGTTCTGGCAGCAGGCATTCTGGCTTTTTCGATTTTTTTCTACAGCGTAATCTACACAATGTGGCTTAAGCGCCGCACGCCTCAAAATATAGTTATTGGGGGGGCGGCAGGTGCCTTCCCTCCGATGATTGGTTGGGCGGCATCCATGAACAGTCTATCTGTTTTGCCGGTAGCAATGTTTGCCATTGTGTTCTTGTGGACACCGCCGCATTTTTGGTCACTTTCACTCTACGCGTGTAAAGATTATGACGCTGCAGGTGTGCCGATGTTACCCGTCGTGAAGGGGGCGAGGCACACGCGTTGGCAGATATTGCTCTATACCTTCATTTTGACGGCGTGTTCTTTGGCACCATCCTTCACGCATGAATGCGGCTGGTTTTACACGGTCTCGACGGTAATGCTGGATTTGGGTTTCATCGGCTGCGCCATACGCGTTCTTCGTGACCAGCAGGATGAAAAAGGCGTGAGCCTGACAAAGGACGCGCCAGCGCGCTTTGCCTTCAGGTACTCGCTTGCTTACCTGTTCCTGCTGTTTTGTGGTCTTCTCGTCGATCGGGTTTTATTAGGATGACGCATTTGCAAGAGCAGAAGGACTGCCCCGCCTCGAGGCGTCAAAAGAGCCGGGTCATTGGCTTAATCGGCGGCGTGGTGACCTTGGTTGTCGTGCTGTATGTTATTACCTTGATCCGTCTTTAACGGATCAAGGCTTTTGCTTAAGCCGGTTTAACCGGCTTGTTGAATGGCGGATAGGATCCAGTTGCCTCTGCCATCCGCGCGGACGAAGGTCCAGAGTTCGGTAACGGTCTGCATGTCGGTCGAACTGCCGTCGATGACGTTACCAAAATTATCTGTCGTTACGTCAGTAAGGCTATAGCGCATGGCTACGGTGGCGTAGGTCAGACCATTTTCACGCCAAGCTTCTGACAGGTCGCCGCGCTGAAACTGAACGTTCGAGACGATATTGCGCGCGCCACGGCTGGCGAGTTCAGAAAGCTGCTCGTTGAAGTAACCCGCCATTTCCGGTGTACTGCGGTTGGAAAGGGCACGCATGTTTTGTGCGCTCCAAGCCGACTGGATATCCAGCAGGAGTTGCTGGAAGGCGGTATAATCTTCGTTGGTTGGCGTGTATGGAGCATTGCTCTGCGGCGCGTTAAAGGCTCCGCTATTCGGGGTGGCGCCATTGTTGGCTTTGGAACGGTTGCCGAATAAGCGCAGCAAAAAGATAATCAAGCCGCCTAAAATGAGCGCCTGCAGCAAAAACCCGAACAGGGATGTGCCGCCTGTGAAGCCACCAAAGAAGCCATGTCCGCTTAACATTCCGAAAAGACCCGCGCCGAGGAAACCTCCGGCAAAGCCTGTCATGAACGGATGGCGCGCACCAAAGGACGGACGTGCACCCATTGTATTGTAAGGGGGGACCGCAGGGCGGGCTGCGTTGAAGCCTTGGTTGGGCGTGTTAAAAGTGTTTGGGTTGGGAGAGGGCGTCATGGAGCGGTCCATGGGGCGGCTCCAGCCCGGTGTTATGTTGGTGCGAGGTGGGGCGCTCCATGTATGTGAACCACGGCTCCCAAGGGAAGACCCGCCACCGGGACGTGCGTCGGCCGCGCCAACAGCGCAAAGAAGGGCAGCGACAAGCGCGACTGAACGTAAACGGGACATATCATCCTTCCAAAGGGTCTCACTACTACTGTAACATGTAGGGAGATCATGGCAGAAAGAAAGAAGGTAGACAAAATTTTCTTATCATTTTGCCTGTTTCTTTGAGATTGTACCCGTAAAAAAGAGGCCCCCTTTGCGCTGGGGAGCCTCTAACTTATTATGCGCCCGCTAAGCTCATATTATTGATCCGAATGCTCGGCGCATTAATACCTGACCTGAACTCTAAATCATTGGCCGCAACCAATGCGGCAAACATAGACTTTAAGTTTCCAGCAATCGTTACTTCAGCAACAGGCTCTGCAATTTCACCATTACGGATCATGAAGCCTGATGCACCACGGCTATAGTCGCCAGTAAGCATGTTGATGGAAGAGCCCATGAGCTCAGTAATCAAAAAGCCTTCCCGAATGTCGGCTCTTAGGGCTTCTGGTGAGAGGCTTCCAGCGGTCAAATAGCAATTTGTTGTGCTGGGAGACGGTGGGCCAGAGGTGCCGCGACTTGCTCTTGCGTTACTCGTCAAGTTGAGTTGCCGCGCGCTGCGACTATCGAGCAGCCAATGCTGGAGCGTACCGTCTTCCACGAGGTTCAGTGCTTGTGGAAGGCAGGCTTCACCATCAAAGGGTCTGGATGCTCGGCCGCGCAGAAGGAAAGGGTCATCCTTTACGTCCATACCGTGGGGGAGGATGCGCTGATATAAAGCATCTTTGAGAAAGGATGTGCCGCGGGCTATGGCCGCGCCGTTAATGCCGGAGACGAGATGCCCAATGAGGGATGCTGCTACGCGGGGATGGTAAATAACGTCGTATGTGCCGGTGCGTGGCCGTGTTGGGTTGAGGCGCGCTAGGGCCTGCTCCGCAGCACGGTTTCCGATCAGTTGGGGGCTCTCAAGGTCATTGAAATGCGTGGCGCTGTGAAAAGCATAGTCACGCTGCATGGAGGCGCCGCTGCCCGCCAGAACGCTTGTGCTGAGGGAGTGGCTTGAGCGTTGGTACGCTCCGGTAAAGCCAGCGCTGGTCCCAAGTACAATCGTGCTGCGACCTTGCCCTGCGGACGCACCGCTGGAGTTTGTAATGCCGTTATGCGAGAGCGCGATTGATTCTGTCTCTTTGGCGCGTTCCAGCAAGGCGTCCATGCTCAGGGTTGTGGGGTCGTCTAAGTCTAGGCCTGTGGCATCGTAACGGCCTTTCAGGCAATTTTCTGCCAACCCCCGAAGCGGTCTTCCGGGACGAACTGCGCCATTGCACAGGCTTGTTCCGCCAGCTGCTCAAACGCGTCCGCGTCGAGCAGTGTGGTGGACACGCTTGCAGAGCGTTGCCCTTTGAAGACGCGTAAGCCAAGGCGCACGCTTTCTGAGCGCTCTATGCCCTCGGGTGCACCACAGCGCACCAGAGCTGAGGTGGACTCATCGCGGATGAGCAGAGCATCTGCTGCGTCAGCACCGTGGCGTTTTGCAGCATCCAAGAGCGCTTCGACGGGGGTAGTATCAATCATGCGGCAAGCTTTGTTGTGATGTCGGCAAGCGTCGGTACTTGGGCGATTGGCCCCATTGCCGTAAAGGTCGGAGTGCCGGAGAAGAGCGTTTTTGCAACGCGCAGAATATCGCCTTCTGTTACATTATCAATGCGCTCAATGGTTTCGCCTGTTGCAATAGCGCGGCCATGAATTTGAAGCTGGCGGGCGAGCTGTTCACAGCGGCTGCTTGTGCTTTCTTGAGACATCAGGAGGGATGATTTGAGCTGGGCGCGTGCGCGATTCAATTCTTCCGTAGTGAGGCCTTCTTGTAGTCGGCGCAGTTCGTGGATCATCACAGGCACAAGTTCAGCGGCTTCTTTTTCGCCTGTTCCAGCGTAAATTCCGAAAATGCCACTGTCATTAAAGGGGGATGCGAAGGAATAAACGCTATAGACCAAGCCACGCTTTTCCCGAATTTCTTGGAAAAGCCGTGAAGACATGCCCCCACCCAGAAGAGTTGAAAGGATCATGACCGGGTAGTGGTCCGGGTCTTTGTAGCTGACGGATGGGAAGCCCAACAGCAAATGCGCTTGGTCTAACTCTTTGACGGTGCGGCGGTCCCCACCCGTATAGTCAGCATGGCGCGTTTGAGGCGCATTATGCGTTGGCAGGTCAGCAAAATGAGTTTTGACGAGGGCTACCACTTCGTCGTGGTGCAGGTTGCCTGCTGCTGCAATGGTAATGTTATGTGTGGTGTAGTGCTCGTGCATATAGCCCATAAGGGTATCGCGCGTTATATTCGCGACGAGTTCTTCTGTGCCGAGCGTTGGGCGGCCCATGGGCTGATCCGCGAAAGCCTGTTCTTGGAAGTGGTCAAAAATAATATCGTCAGGCGTGTCGTTGGCTTGCCCGATTTCTTGAAGAATGACGCCGCGTTCGCGCTCGATCTCCGCTTCAAGGAAGGTGCTGTGCGTGAGGATATCGCCTATGATGTCGACCCCGAGGGCAAGGTCATCTTTCAGCAGTTTGACGTAATAAGCCGTCGTCTCTCGTGCTGTGTAAGCATTGATATACCCACCAACATTCTCGATTTCTTCTGCAATTCTGACGGCTGAACGCCGTTCAGTTCCTTTGAACGCCATGTGTTCGAGGAAGTGCGAGACACCATTATTTTCGGCTGTTTCATCACGCGTGCCGATGGAGACATATGCGCCGAATGAGACAGTTTCGACACGGTCCATCCGTTCAGTGACGATTGTCAGGCCGTTATCGAGAGTTGTGACATTAATGGTGTCGGGGAGAGAATGAGGCATTTAGTGTACTTGTAACCGAGGGAGAAAAACCCTGCATGTCGGGCTTAAAGCTGACATGCAGGAGTGAAGGCGAACTAGCGATTAATGTGAGCGCGGACTGCGTTCTGGATTGTTACCAGCTCGCTGCTCAGGCTGTCATACCGCTCAGGGCGGCTGTGCAAGTCCGCTAGATGAGGGGGTAGGTGGGCGTCAAGGCCCGTTGCTGCGTGAACTGCGGCGGGGAATTTCGCAGGGTGGGCTGTTGCCGCAGCAATCATGGGGATGCCGGGCTCTTGGAACGCACGACCTGCGGCGAGACCAATGGCTGTATGCGGGTCGGCCAGATATTGGCTTTCAGCATAGAACTGGCGCATGGCTGCGCTGGTTTCTTCGTCGTTGAGTGTTTTGCCGTTGAAGAGTGTGCGAATGCGCTCCCAAGCGTCTTGTGGGACGTTCATGCGCCCTGAGCTACGGAACTCCCGCATGATGGAGCCACAGCGTTCGGAGTCTCTGTCGAGCATTTCAAACAAAAGACGTTCGAAATTAGACGAAACCTGAATATCCATTGAGGGCGAGAGGCTTGGCTCAACCCCGCGGACGCTCATATCGTTGGTGAGCAAAAAGCGTGTGAGGATGTCGTTGCGGTTTGAACCCACGCAAAGCTGACGAATGGGCAGCCCCATCTGCTTTGCAGCCCAAGCTGCGAGCACATTACCGAAGTTCCCTGTGGGAACAGCGAACGATATTTCGCGGTCTGGCGCGCCAAGAGCCAGTGCTGAACGCACATAGTATGGGATTTGCGCGGCGATACGGGCCCAGTTAATGGAATTAACTGCCGAGAGCGAAACTTCATCCCGGAAAGATGTGTCCGCAAACATGGCCTTAACGATATCTTGGCACGTATCGAAGTCACCCTCGACCGCGATGTTCAGGATGTTATCGTCTTGTACCGTCGTCATTTGGCGGCGTTGTACGTCAGACGTTCGGCCTTTGGGGTGCAAAATGACGACTTGCAGGCGCTCACGGCCACGGCAGGCTTCAATAGCCGCGGAGCCTGTATCGCCGGATGTTGCCCCAACGATCGTGACGCGTTGGTCACGCTGTGTCAGCACATGATCAAAGAGACGACCAAGCATTTGCATGGCCATGTCTTTGAACGCGAGGGTAGGACCGTGGAACAGTTCCAAGGCGTATAGATCTTGCTCTACTTCAGCCAAAGGAACGACGGCTTTATGTGCGAAGCGTCCGTAAGCGTCGCGCGCCATAGTGCGGAGCGTGTCCCGATCAATTGCCCCAGCAGTGAAAGGGGCCATGACTTCAGCCGCGAGGTCTGCGTAGGGCAGGGCGCGCCATTCACGCAGCGTAGCAGCGTCAATTTGAGGCCAGCTCTCCGGCATGAAGAGACCGCCATCAGGGGCTAAGCCAGCGAGGAGAATATCGGCGAAGTTCGGGGCGTTGGCGCTGAGGCTACCCCGTGTCGATCGGTAACGCATGTCAGGACTGTATCACGCTGAGTTATGGCAAGGCGATGCGCAGAATATGCGGCATGTCATTTTCTATGATTTGAACGGCAATTTGAAGGGGGGCAGTTGGTTTCTGCGATGCAGGGAGGCTTGTTATCCCCTCGCTTTGTAACAGGCGCGGGTCCAAAAGTAAGGTTTGGGGAAGACGACTCGGGCCGAATGCCAATAGGGAGCCTCGGTCAATGTCGGCTGAGATGAATGTTTCGTTCGGCAAGATGGTGATTCCACCGATGCTGGTGGGGTGCCACCACTCATTGATGCCTTCAAACTGCTCTACCGGCGTAAAGTTGGGATCAGTGAAAAGGTTGGGGTCAATACGATAGAGCGGGCTGCATAAAGGGCCGTAAAAGAGCCATTTCTGGTTCGGGTCTTGAAGAAGGAAACGAACATTTCCTCCAGTGCTCGGGATGCCTTTGGCATCTACTTGCACAACGCCATGCCGACGCAACGGGCTGCGTCCGATAAGTGAGGCATCGTTTGGAAGAAAACGCTGGGCTTTGCCTGTTTTGAGCGAGAGCCCAATGATGGCTGGGGCGCCTTCATCGGCTAGGAAAGCCGTTTCACCGTGCATTTGCAATGCAGCGATATTGCTCTCAGGGCGCAGCGTACCTGTCAGCGAAAGGCGCTGTTGAACAGCTCCTTCCGCGGTGAGTTTTACGAGTTCTGGGTTACTGCCGGTCGTGACTGCCCAGATTTCTGAACCTTGAGTTGTGAGTGTTGTAAAATGCAGTGAGGCGTTTGTGCCATCAGATGTAAGGGCAACGGGAGTAGTGCTGCCATCATTGTTGACGTGGAGCAGGTTTCCATCTGCATCCAGTCCTATCCAGCGGCCATCGCTGAGTGTTTTAAGAGAGTAAGGGGCAAGGCCGGGGGACGACAGATCCTGCACAACTTTGGCAGGAAGAGGGGCCATTGGCGGGGATTTAATATCTTTTCCTGCCGCCAAAGGAGGAAAAGCCGAAGCCCCAATAAGAACGCAGGACGCAAGTATATTACGCAAATGAACAGCATGTCTCATGCGCAAAAAGATTGTCCTCTCGCCTTAATTTGGCAAGCGAAAATGCCAGATATTTCGGCTTTTTTTAAGCGAGAGACACCTCATCGGCCTTTTGCAGTTGTGCACTGGTTTTTCTGGGCTGTATGGGGCGCGGTGCAGGGTGCGGATTTGAAAGCCAAGGGGCCTGGGCGTGCTCAGTTGGGAACAGTACCGAAGCGTGCATTAGCAGGGCTGCATCTTCCGTGAGGCATTCAACAGACCAGCGGTGATCAGGCATTAATGCAGTAAAATGGCCTGCATCTGTTTTGCGTACCTCAACGGCGAAGGTGCGTGTTGTTGCGCCTTGGCGGATTGTTGCGAAGATCAGGCCTGGAGCGGAACCAGTTTTCTGTTCAAGAAACATAAGGTAATTTCCTTGGATAGCATCCTAATGTTTCTGTAGAGTGCCCTTAATTCCGTAAACAAAGTGCTAATGATTGTTGCTTAAAGTGAAATGCACGCGATTCATTACGAAAATTCAGAGACATTTTTATAATGTTTGACCAAACAGTAAATGAGCGTACGCAACATGCGCTGGAATGTCTTGCTCTCAACAACGACCAAGAAGCCTTAATAGTCTTAAGAAGTATTTTGGAGCAGAACTCAGAGCATGCAGCAGCATGGCACGCATTGGCGTGTCACGCACGGAAACATGGCAACGAAGCATCTGCTATTGCGCTTGTTGGCCGCGCTTTGCGCTGCAAGGAGATGAGCGATGAAGATAAAGCACTTTATCACATCACATTAGGCGCGGCCCTGCTTGCACAGGGGCAAGCTGAGCCCTCGAGAGCGGCTTTTGTTGTTGCTCGTGCGCTGAATGCCTGTGATCCGCGGGCGTCGGTCGGTCTGGCAGAGGCGCTTATAGCTCTTGGGCGGGTTGAAGAGGGCAGGTTAACGTTAGAATATGCGATAACTTTGGCATCTGATGATGCGCCTATTTTGACCCGCTTGGCAGAATTGCACCTGCAAACGGGATCGGTTGAGGCTGCTCTCGTTTGTTTCCGTCGCGCGCTGGAGCGGCAACCTGCTGACGGGCGCGTTTGGGCCAATTTGGGAGCGGCGCTTTATGAAGCCAGTTTAAGCGCGCCAGAATTGCTGGATGAAGCAGAGCGGGCCTTAGAGCAGGCAATAAAGCGAGGCGCGCAAACCCCTGAAACACTGAATACGCGCGCGCTGGTCCGCATGGCACTAGGGCAACTAGAGGCCGCAAAAGACGATTTTTCCAGTGCGCTTGTGAATGCGCCGCATAATGGCGTTGTCTTAAATAATTTGGCGACCGTCTTGGAAGAGCTCGGCCATACTCAAAAGGCTGAGGCTGCGTATGATGCTTTGGCACAGCGTGAGGTAGGTCGTTTGCAGGTACAAAGCATTTATAACCGTGCTGTGCTCAGGCTTGCTCAGGGGCGATATGCTGAGGGGTGGTCTGATTTTGAGGCGCGGCGACTACTGCTTCCTCAGGCGGAGGATGTGCCCCAGTGGGATGGCTCGTCAGGTGTGGAGCCTGTGGCGGTGACGGCCGAACAAGGTTTGGGTGATCAAGTCCAATTTATGCGCTACCTGAAGGAGGTCGTGCAACGGAGGCCGGTTCGTCTACGTGGGGCGTTCGCAGAATTGGCGCGTTTCATGCCCGCATTACCGCAGGAGCGCCTGTTGGAGGCTGAAGGTCCTGTCGCAGCGAATATAAGCCTTTTAAGTTTGCCAGCCGTGTTGCGGGAGGGGAAGCCCGCCCCAGTGCCTTACCTGTCTGTAAATGTGCAGCCGGAGGCTTATTGTGTTGGGGTCTGCTTTTCTGGTGGGCAAGGATACCGGTTTGACCGCCGACGGTCCGTGCCAAGGGAGCTATTGACGGTTTTGCGCGGCGTTGAAGGGGTACGTTTTGTGTCCTTGCAACGTGTGCCGCCTTGGGATGGCTGCGAACAGCCGGCCTTGGAAACGCTTGAGGATTTGCTGCGTGCCGCAGGGCGCTGCGCTTTGGTTGTTTCAGTTGATACTTTGGCGGCGCACATTGCTGGTGCGTTAGGGCGGCCGCTGTGGCTCGTGAACCGTTTTGGTGGTGACTGGCGCTGGCGCCAGAATGATTGGTATGAAAGTTGCCAGCGCATTTTCCAACCAAGAATGGCGACTGCACCGCCGCAATGCTGGCCGCCTGTATTAGACGACCTAGCCTGCGCGCTGCATGAGTGGAAACGGACTCAGCGTTAAACGGTGCTGGCCGTGGTCGTGACGGGATCAGCTTTTAAGGAGTTGAGGAGCACGGCGCGAATGTGCCGGATACGCTCTGGCTCGTGGAGTTTTTGGCCGAGGAGGTCCTTAACGTAGAACACGTCCACGGCTCTCATGCCGTAAGTCGTAATATGTGCCGAAGCAATTTGCAGTGCTTCTTTGCTTAAAGTGGCTGTGATGTCGTGCAGCAGGCCGGGGCGGTCGCGGCCATTAATTTCGATAATCGTATGCCGATCGGATGCTGCATTGTCGATAACGACGCGTGGCGGCACATGGATTGCACGCATGCGGCGTGACATACCGAAACGATGCGTCTCTTCCAAACCTTGAGCGATGTTCAAGCGCCCACAAAGCGCTTGCTCGATCAATGTATTGAGGCGGCCTAGCTGGTGCGGGTCTTCGAAGGCGCAGCCATTTCTGTCTTGTACCCAGAAAGTATCGAGCGCCATTCCATCGCTTAGAGTGTGGATGCGCGCGTCAACAATAGAGGCACCTGCGACTGCAATCGTCCCTGCAATTTGGGAGAAGAGGCCGGGATGATCGGCGCAGAGAATGGTCATTTCCGTTACCCCCCGATCAGGGATAGGGGTGGCCTCAACGGTAATGGGTGCATTGTACCGATCAGAATCGTGGACCATACGGGCATGTCGGATGTGAGTCTCAGTATCGAAGCCTAGCCAGTAGCTAGGGTAGCCTAGGTCCAGAAACTGATTGACGCTGTCTTCCGGCAGGAGAGGTAGCAGGTTCTCACGGGCCAATTGCCGTGCGTGAGCAACGCGGACGTCCTGCTCAGAGGCGGCCATCCCTCCTTCAAGCACTTCGGCCACGCGGGAGTATAATTCACGGAGCAAAGTGGCTTTCCAAGCGTTCCAGACTTTGGGGCTGACGGCCCGCATATCCGCAATGGTGAGCAGCAATAGTAATTTTAACCGCTCTGGCGATTGGATCGTATCGGCGAGGTCCAGAATGGTGCGCGGGTCGTCTATATCGCGTGTGAAGGCTGTGTGTGAGAGCAGAAGATGATGGAGCACAAGCCAGGAAACAGTATCGGTTTCCTCCGGGTCCAAGCCAAGGCGCGGACAAATATCAAGCGCGAGTTCTGCCCCAATTTCGGAGTGATCGCCACCGCGCCCTTTTGCAATGTCGTGAAGCAGGACGGAGACGTATAGAGCCTTCCGTGACCAGAGGTCACGGGTGAGTTCATAAGCCAGCGGGATTTCGTCAGCCATGCTGCCCGCTTCAATTTCACCAAGGATGCGTACAGCTTCAATTATGTGCTCATCGACGGTGTAAATATGGTAGCTGTCAAACTGCATCTGACCGACTACGCGCGACCAGTCAGGCAGCAAGTGTCCCAGCAGCCCCGTGTCATTTAGGATGGGGAGCCAGAAGGGAGAGGCTTTATCAGGCTGGTTACTTGGGGCTCTTAAAAGTTCAAGAAACAGGCGGGCCGTTTCCGGGTCATCACGCAGAGAAATAGCGTATTTTTCGTGCCGGATAAGCTGTTGCAGAGCAAGGGGGTGAACTTCGCATTCATGTCGTCGTGCGCAATCCAGCATTTGGAACATGAGGCGAGGATTTTGTGCGAAATCCATATGTGCGCCGGGGAAAAGCTTCCCGGCGATCATATTGAAGCCTTCAGGGCCTTGTTCTGT
The DNA here is from genome assembly GCF_006542335.1 of Neokomagataea tanensis. Taxonomy (GTDB): domain Bacteria; phylum Pseudomonadota; class Alphaproteobacteria; order Acetobacterales; family Acetobacteraceae; genus Gluconobacter; species Gluconobacter tanensis. Next base: position 1,724,271 of record NZ_CP032485.1, read on the forward strand.
CAGGGATGTTGCCCCGGGTTGGCGCGTCTCTAAATGGGTAAGGACAATAGGTTCAAGCAGATATGTGAGGCGAAGAACGTCCCGGGCGGTGAGGAAGTAATGTCGCATAAAGCGTTCGACGCCACGTTGTCGGCCATGTGTGGCGTAACCCATTCGGCCACCGATAATGGGCTGGACGTCGAAGGTCAGTCGTTCTTCAGCACGGCCTGTAATGTAGTGCAGGTGAAGACGGACGGTCCAAAAAAAGTTCCATGCGCGGCGGGCACGGTGGGCTTCCCGGTCAGTTAAAAAACCGAGGGATACAAAAGACGGGCCGTGGGAAGGGGGAAATGCCGTCTCCTCAGCCTCGGTTGAACCCGTCAGGGGCAAAGGACAGCCCAATGCGGCGCGGCCAAGCCAGTTTAAGGTTTGAAGATCACGTAGACCGCCGCGCCCTTCTTTAAGGTTCGGCTCGACCATTGAAAAAGAGTCGCCAAGGCGTTTGTGGCGGCGACCGCGCTCTTCGATTTTGCCGTCAATGAAGCTGGCGAGGGTGCGTTCTTGTAAATCTTCGCTCAGGCGGCTGCGCAGTTGGGCTGCAAGCTCGAGATTGCCGCAAAGTGGGCGTAGATCAAGCAGTGCTGTGCGGATCGTAATGTCTGTTCCGACATCGTTCAAACAGGCGGATAGCGAGCGCGTTGCGTGGCCTACGCGCAGACCCAGATCCCATAATATGTAGAGAATAAATTCGATACGTGCCGTCGCGGCGGCGGAGGCATTTTCATCAGTCAGGAAGAGAACGTCGATATCGCTAAATGGTGCGAGTAGGCCCGCACCGTAACCACCCGTGGCGCAAAGACAAAGACGGTCTTGGGGTGTGGTGTTGGCCGTGCCTGCCCGTGCTTCAGCGAAGGCCACGAGGCCGCGAATAGCCTCATCCGTGAGGGCTGCAAGCGCATGCGCCGCGGCCACCCCGCTGATGCGACGCTTTTCAAAAGCTTCACGAATTTCGGATTGTCCCGCGCCAAGATGGCGGCGCAGCACCATAAGAATTTCATCACGCGAGATGTCGTTCTCGGCCGAGCGGAGTTCGTCCGTGTCCGGCTGTGAGCCTAATTGCTCGAGCAGCGTATACAATGGGGAGAGAAGCTGAGTGTCGCCTGTGAGGCGATGGGAGCGCGAGTCGGACAGGGTTTTTTCCGTAAGCTTATCAGCGGGAAGAGTCTGATCTTCGCCCGATTTTGTCGCGTTTTTCAAGTCTTGTCTCCGCGCGTGGCCAGTTCTTTGAGCGCATAAAGGGTCGCGAGAGCATCTCTCGGAGTAAGAGAATCCGGGTCAAGAGCGTCGAGCTTTTCGCGTAGTGCATCGGTGGGTTGTGAAATTGGCACTGCATCAAGGGGCATTTCCTCCGCTGCTGGTTCGGAGAAAGCCATGTCAAAGAGAGGCAGTGATGGGCGGCTCTGGGCGTGTTGTTGCTCCAGTGTCGTCAATAGGCGTGATGCGCGGTCAATGACATTAGATGGTACGCCTGCCAGACGCGCAACGTGTAAGCCCCAGCTTTTGCGTGCGGCTCCGGCTTTTACTTCATGCTGAAAAATCACTTTGTTGCGCCACTCGCGCACTGCCATCGTGCAGGCCTGCAAGCGGGGTAAGGCGTCTGTAAGGGCAGTCAGTTCGTGGAAATGCGTTGCAAAAATAGTGCGCGCGCCGAGGTGCCCGTGAAGGGCCTCTAAAGTGGCCCACGCAATGGCGAGGCCATCAAGCGTGGATGTGCCACGGCCAATTTCATCTACAACGACCAATGAGCGAGGGCCGGCCTGATTAAGAATCGCGGCTGCTTCGGTCATCTCGACCATGAAAGTGGATCGTCCGCGTGCCAGATCGTCTGCCCCACCCACGCGGGAGAAAAGCCGATCGACAACGCCAATTGTCGCATTTTTGGCGGGTACGGGCAGGCCAGCTTGGGCAAGGATCACAGCCAGAGCCGTTTGGCGCAGGAATGTTGATTTACCAGCCATATTCGGGCCAGTAAGGAGCATAACGCGCTGATCAGGCTCCAAGGAGCAGTTGTTGGGGATAAAGCGCGCATCTGCCGAGCCAGATTCTGCTAACGCGGCTTCCACAACGGGGTGGCGACAGGCTGTTAGCGTAAAATCTGTCCCCTCCGTCATTGTTGGGCAGCACCAGTTTCCTCCAGCCGCCAGTAGTGCGCAGGAGCGTAGGACGTCGAGTTGTGCCAACGCTGCTGCGACATCTTCCAAAGCTGGTGTTTCGAGGGCTTGTGTGCACAGCGCATCAAAGAGGGCACGCTCTTTACGAGAGGCGTTCTCGGCTGCTTCCAGAATGGCCTGATCGAGTTCGGCGAGTTCTTCTGTTGAGAAGCGCGCGAGGCTCGCCGTGCCTTGACGGAACGAGAGCGCAGGATTGTCCCTCAGCTTTGCGCCGTGCGTTGCAGGCACTTCAATGACATAGCCGAGCTGAGCATGGTGTTTGATTTTGAGGGTATTAATACCGAGCTTTGTGCTGAGCTCTCCCTGCATGGCAGCGATAACGCGCCGACTATTGTTGCGCAGAGTGCGAAAATGATCGAGCTCCGCGTCGTAACCTTCAGCGATGACGCCGCCATCATCCAATCTTGCGGGCAATTCTTCGGCCAGTGCTGAGCGAAGGCGGTTAAGTAGTCCTTCAGCCCGGCCGTAAAGAGCACCAAAAAGCTCGCGTATGGCGGTGGGGGTGGTTTCGTCGCAGAGCGGTTGTAAGGCGGCCGTTATATCGTCTGCGGCGATGAGGGCATCGCGTAGAGCGGCAAGGTCACGTGGCTGACCGCGCTGAGCGGATAGGCGCCCTAAAGCGCGCGCAATGTCAGGTGTGCGGCGAAAAATAAGCGCGAGCGTATCATTTAACGGTGTCTGCTCGTTGAGCCATAGCCAAGCTTGCTGACGTGCCGTGATGGCTGAAGCGCTCGTCAAAGGTGATGAAAGCCACTCCGCAAGTAACCGTGAACCAGCAGCAGTGGCTGTGCGGGAGACTGCTCCGAGAAGGCTGTATTTGCTCTCGCCATCACGGGTGCGAAGAATATCAAGGCTGTGGCGGGTCGCTGGGTCGATGCCGAGAACGCCGTCCAAGCCTTGTGTCGTCGGACGAGAAAGGCGCGGCAATGCGCCTGCTTGGCTCCGCTGTACGTAGCCAAGGACCATAGCGCATGCCACGATGTGTTCGGGCGTAAAATCACCTAGAGCTTCGATCTGGGCAACTTCAAATGCACGGGCAATGTGCGTGCGGGCGCTGTCGAGTGACGGAATGCCCGGGACAGGGGCTAAACGCTCTGAGTGTTCAGGTGGAATTAGATCCGGAACAGATAAAATTTCTGCCGGATCGAGCCTTGCCAACAATTCCGGCAAAGCGTCGGGCATTATGGTTGCGGTTTCGAAGGCACCCGTTGAAATATCAATCCACGCAGCGCCGAGTTGCTGCGCTTTGCTACGCTCCGGTGATGGGGCGATTGCGACGAGGAGATTGGCCCGTCCGGCTTCTAAGAGTTCATCTTCCGTTAACGTGCCGGGGGAGACAACGCGGACAATGGCACGGGGTAAGGGGCCTTTTTGCCCCTTTTGCGGAGCTTGTGTCTGCTCAGCGACGGCGACCCTAAAGCCACGGCGTATGAGGCGGGCAAGGTATGCGGGCGCGGCAGAAACTGGAACACCACACATTGGGATTGGTTCGCCATCGTGGGAGCCACGGGCCGTCAGGGCAATGTCAAGCGCATGAGCCGCAGCTTGGGCATCCGCAAAGAAGAGCTCGTAGAAGTCTCCCATACGAAAGAACAACAGTGCTTCTGGCTCTTGTTCTTTGAGGGTAAACCACTGGGCCATAGCGGGTGTTGCTTTGGCGGCTGACGACGGGGGCTTGAGGGAACCGATGGGTCCGATCTCCAAATGTGTATGAAAGGGTGCTGAATACCGATTCACAGAAGCGGTGTGAACCGGTTGGCTGATGTCTTTTAGCGAGTGCGCCGCCGGGCGATGCGTTTTTGCAACGCTGCCTGCACATCCTTAACTTTCATAATGCCAAGCCCATCAAGAGCCGCAGCATAAATGATGGCCCCAAGGACGACCAGCGCACCCATGGCAGCAACACGTAAAATTCCGTGTTGGTACAGAACGTGGGGGCGAGAATTTTTTGGCCAGCTGCGACCCAAAGCCCCATAATGATAGAGGCCGCGAGAATGCGTGGCACGCGCTTCTTGAGTGCTTGATCAGGCTGCAACACGCCGCGTTTGTGGAGTAGTGTAGCTAGACAAATGACGTTTATGATGGCTGCCAATGTGCTGGCGAGGGGCGGGCCAAGGTACCCAAGCGGATGAAACAGCGCGAGGTTGAGCCCAAGGTTTAGCGCAAGCGTCGCAAAGCCAATGCGTACGGGCGTTTTTGTATCCCCGTATGCAAAAAAGCCGGGGGATAAGACTTTAATCAAAATGAAAGCTGGAAGCCCGGCCGCAAAAGCGCGCAGACATTCCGCTGCCAAAAGTGCATCTGGTGTAGAAAAATGACCATAAGCAAAAAGCCCGGTCATCAGCAGTGGGGCTAAAGCGATAAGACCTGCCGTGGCGGGCAGGGTGAGCAGGAGCGCATAATCAAGTGCGCGGTTTAAGCTGGCCCGGGCGTTGTCTGTGTCGTTGGTTGCGACGTGCCGGGACAAAACCGGCATGAGGGTGGTCGCAGCGGCAGCCCCAAGGACACCAAGAGGAAGCTGGTTCAGACGGTCAGCTGCATTGAGGATGGATACTCCGCCAACCGGTAGTTTTGTGGCAATTATTGTGTCCACGGTCAGGTTGATCTGTGTGATGCCTGAACCTAAAAGGCCCGGGCCCATACGACGCAGCATCATGCGCATATCAGGCGAAAGGGTCGGCCGAACGAGCAAGGGCAGAAGGCCTGCGCGTTTTGTGGCCCAAAGCAGTGCCGTAAATTGCACCACGCCTGATAGTGTTACGCCCCATGCAGACGCGAACACTACATCATGCCAGCCCCAATACCCGATATAGGTGGCAGCAATGCCGATGACGTTAAAAGCCAGATAAGCGGCGGATGCCGCGCTGTAATACCCGCGTCCGTTAAGTATTCCGGCTACAAGTGCAGCTGCGCAAATGAGGACCATATACGGGAATGTAATACGCGTTAGCGCGACCGCTAATGCAAAGCGGCTTCCGTCCGGGCTGAAGTCTGATGTCAGCCAGATAACAACGGGTGTAAAAATCTCGCAGATTACCGTCAGGATAACCAGCCAAGAGACAAGGGCTGAGAGCGCCTGACTGGCGAAAAGAAGGGCTTTATCGTGACCCTCCTGCTCATATTTTGCGGTGAACATCGGCACGAAAGCCGAGTTCAAAGCACCTTCCCCGAAGAGGCGTCGGAACATGTTGGGCAGCCGCAATGCAACGAGATAAGCATCAAGTGCGGGGCCGGCGCCCAAAAAATTGTACAGGAGCTGGTCACGGACAAGGCCGAGAACCCGCGAAAGCATGGTCCAGCCGCCGACAGTCAGGAAATTACGAATCATGGTATCGTCTTTAGCTTAACAAGAAGCCAGACGATACCACTGGAATCGGCCGAGAGGCGTGATTAGTGCAGGCCGTTTTTCTGCCTGTGGATGCGTTGGGGAGCAAGGCGCAGAGAGGAGAGGGCGCCAAGGCTGACGATGAGCAGAGCCACCTGCCCAATGCTCATCAGGCTGGCCCAGAAAGTGCCTGAGACAGATAAAAAGTGATCAACATTTTGAGCGACCACCGGGCAGAGCGCGCCAAGGGCTGCAACGATGAGTAGTGGCAGAAGAGGTTTGAGCGGAGAACTCTGCGAAGAGGTGGTCATGGGGTCGCTCCATGTCATGCAACTGTCATGAAGCTGGCTTAGTTCGATACGATCCGTCAAGGAAAAAGCAGTTTGTGCCGACGAGTCCTCAGCAATCCAAGAGCAGGCGTTGCACAGCGTGCTCAATACGTTTGCCTTCAGGTTTCGTAAGAGAAGTATACCACTTATCAAGATGGCCTTGGCCGTTGATCAGATATTTGTAGAAGTTCCAGCGTGGGGTTGAGAGGAAGCCGCCTTCCTTACGGAGCCATTTGAAAAGAGGGATGGCGTCAGGGCCGCGCACAGAGGCTTTGGCGGCCATCGGAAAGCTAACGCCGTAATTGCGGTGGCAGAACGCACCGATTTCATCTGACGAGCCCGGCTCTTGGTTGCCAAATTCGTTGGATGGAATACCGATAATGGCAAGCCCGTTATCTTTTTCACGGCCATAGACGGACCACAGGTGTTGAAGCCCCTCATATTGAGGGGTGAAGCCGCATTTTGATGCTGTGTTTACGAGTAGGATCGGGCGGCCCTGATAGTCAGAAAAATTTATGGTCTTTCCATCGAGGGACGGTAGGCTGAAGTCATATATGCTTGGCATGTGTTCCCCCGGACTCTTCGAACAGGATTTGTATTTTCGACACAAGATATAAACGACGAAACGTCGTTAGGATATGCCGCTCTCTGCATTAGTCTCCGATGCGTATATTAGTTTCCGCTCTGACAGGCCTTCGTCAATCGCGATTGATGCGATGGAGAAGGGCACGGGTTTATGTGCTGTTATGAATGTCAAACAACCGACCACGGTGCCACCCACTACGCCCCCCGGCCAAGCGGGTACGGGATTATTAAGCCCGCGAAGGCTTTTCGAATCTTGTGCATGGCGTAAGGTGTCGTTCTACCTATTTGAAAAAGTGTATGTTTATGACCTTTCGCCGCCGTGCTTATTCCTCTCTTTTGCTTGGTACTGCCCTTGCTTTAACTCTCGGCAAAGCCGTTGCTGCGCCGTTTGATCCGGCGTCGTTAGGGCCGATTAATCCGGCACGTATGTCAGATGCTATCAAAGTGCTTGCCTCGGATCCTTTTCAAGGTCGTGCGCCGGGGACACCGGGTGAAGCGGTTACGGTAAAATGGCTGATTGAGCAGTACCAGAAAATTGGTTTGGAGCCGGGTGGCGATAATGGAGGCTGGACGCAAACGGTCCCGATGTTGCGTACACGCCCCAACCCTTCCACGGTGGCCACTGTACGCACCGGGGCAAAAACCAGCCAGTTCCATCAGTTGAATGACCTTGTTCTTTCAACGCTTCAGCCGCGTAAGCGGGTGGTAATTGACCACGCACCGCTTGTATTTGTCGGCTACGGCGTATCCGCCCCTGAGCGGAATTGGGATGACTTCAAGGGCGTAGACTTGCATGGGAAAATTGCCGTATTTTTGGTGAACGACCCAGATTTTGAGGCTGCATCCAACGAACCTGTTTCTGGGCGGTTTGGCGGCAAAACAATGACCTATTATGGCCGTTGGACGTATAAATTCGAGGAAGCGGCGCGGCAGGGTGCCCTTGGTGCTCTTATCATTCACGATACGGCTGGTGCATCTTACCCCTGGAGCACGGTGATTGCCCCGAGCGGTGAGGAATATGATATTTTGCGCCCTAATGCGGCGACAGCATCTGTCCCGATGATTGGGTGGATGTCGACACCGACAGCGGAGCGTATTTTTGCGCAAGCTGGACTGGACCTGCCGCATCTAAGGGTCGCAGCACGCTCGCCTGATTTCAAGCCGGTGACGTTGGCTGACACGACGTTCTCGGTCAAAATGTCTGTAAAAGTGGATTACCTGAAGAGCCAAAACGTTATTGGTAAAATCAGTGGCTCCAAATACCCTGATGAGAGTGTTTTGTTCGGCGCGCATTGGGACGCTTTTGGTCAGAGTAAAAACCCGAAAGGTCAGGTTTCCATCCGTCGTGGAGCTATTGATGATGGCTCAGGTATTGCGGCGCTTTTTGAATTGGCGCGGTCTTTCCAATCAGGTCCGAAGCCGTTGCGCACGCTCCGCTTTGCAGCATGGACCGGAGAAGAGCGCGGGCTGCTGGGCTCCAACTGGTATGCGACACACCCTCTAGCACCGCTTGAAAAAACAGCTGCAGATTTAACGATGGATGTATTGCAGATGGCTGGGCCATCTCGGAATGCTTACATTATTGGGGCAGGGCAGGACAGCTTGCAGGACCAGTTTGCCGATGCTGCAAAAGAGCAAGGGCGGACTACAGAGCCTGAATCTATGCCAGAGCGCGGCGCTTTTTATCGTGCCGATCATTTGCCGTTTGCACGGGCAGGAGTGCCGGTCTTGGCCGTAATGGATATGGCGGGTCCGTTTGACTTGTATGAGGGGGGCAAAGAGGCTGGCCTGACATGGCTCAAAAATTACATGCAGTGTTACCATCAGGCGTGTGATGAATGGCGCGCTGATTGGGACCTGCGTGGGGCGGCGCAAGATGTAGAGGCTGTGCGCCGGGTGGGGGCCAAGCTCGCATTTTCCCATGACTGGCCAACATGGAAGCAAGGCTCTGAATTTGCGGCGATACGCCAAAAAAGCAGCGCTGTACGCTCCGAGACGCCCTAATATTTATCCTTTATCTCCGGCCCTCGTGCCTAGCGTGCAGATTAACGCGTGCTGGGGAGGGCCGGAGGTATCGATGTGTGGTGACAGCCGATGCAGTGCCCGAAACGCTGCATAGGTTTTTAGAAAACGTGTATGATTGTTCAGGGCTGGACATATTGCGCGTGTGAGAACAGTTTCGGCCCGTTGTGAACGTAAAAAGGAAGTCCGCCGGTGTTTGAAGCCGCTTTGTTACTTCGCGCTCTGGTGGCGATCGTTATTCTCTTGGCTGTAGGTGTGGCGTGCTCCGCCGACCGGCGTGGGATTGACTGGCGATTTGTTGCCAAGGCCTTTGTAATGCAGGCTTTGATAGGTTTATTAGTGCTGTGGAGCCCCCCCGGTGCGGCTGTGTTGCACCGTCTTTCAGATGCTGTTGAATGGGTGCTCTCATTCGGTGGGCAAGGCAGTGCATTCTTGTTTGGTGGTCTTGTCGGACCGCGCATGAATGATATTTTTGGCGGTGGTGCATTTGTTTTTGCACTGCGTGTCCTGCCACAGATTGTTTATGTTGCTGCTCTGCTGGCCTTACTGGAGCATTACGGTGTCCTGCGCTTTCTGGCGCGGGTTATTGGCGGGATCGTTGCAAAAATTCTGGGCACTACGCCAATGGAAGGTTTTTCAGCTGTCCTGACAATTTTCCTTGGGCAAACGGAAATGCCGGTTGCGTTGCAACACACTTTGGATCGTCTGCCAAAGCGTGTTCTTGCTACAGTGTTATGCAGCGGAACGGCATCTGTTGCGGGGTCGGTCCTTGCGGGCTATGCCTCACTGGGTGTGCCGATGACGAATTTACTCGCGGCTTCCGTTATGGCTATTCCCGGGGGGCTTTTATTCTCCCGGATTTTGTTCCCCGGTGAGCGCGAAGACGCTGCTGCGCTGGAGAATATGTCCAAGCGGCACAACACCGTGTTCGAAGCACTGGCGGACGGTGCGATGAATGGCGCCCGTATTGCTGTGGCTGTCGGTGCTGTCTTGGTCGCATTTGTGGGGTTAATTGCCCTAGTCGATGGCATTTTGGGCAATGCCGGCCTAACACTGACGCGCATACTTGGTGTGTTGCTCTCGCCTGTGGTGTGGCTCATGGGCGTGCCTTGGTCAGAGGCTGTTACGGCTGGCGGGTTATTGGGTCAGAAAATCGTATTTAACGAGTTCGTGGCTTACGCCAGTCTGTCACCGCTCATCCATGGCCATTTGTTATCGTTGCATACGATCACTATTCTATCGTTTGCTTTGTGTGGATTTGCGAACCTATCAACAATCGGAATTTTGATAGGTGCATTTGGCAGCGCCGCCCCTGCACGGCGTGGTGATGTTGCGGCATTGGCTGGGCGTGCCGTCATAGCGGGTACTTTGTCGAACGCTATGAGCGCGGTTATCGCAGGCCTGCTGGTATAAGCGGCTTTTTAAAGGCTCAGCAGAGCCTTCAAGACCTCTTTACCGTGGGTGAATAATGACCATGGCCTGTGTGGTCGTGAGTTCGATGATATTCTCAGGCTTGAGCGCAAAGAAATCCTGAAAGGCTTTGGAAACGCCCGGGATAATCGAATAATCATGTGTCAGGATAACCCCGCCGGAAACCATGCGGGGGTAAAAGAAAGCCAGCGCATCGCGCGTCGCGTCGTGCAAATCAACATCGAGATGCACAAATGAAAACTTGTGCTCTTCGAGCCCTGCGGTGGTGTCTGGAAAGAAGCCTTTGTGGAAGGAGACGCCACCGAAATGGCGTAAAATTTGCTGAACATCGGGGAGGGTGCCGGTGAACTGGCCTTCTTGAAAGACGTTTCGTTCGCCTTCCTCTGTGCCTTCGGGAAGTCCCTCAAACGTATCAAAAAGATGTAAATGTTTTGAGCCTTTAACACCGCAAATCAGTGCGGCGGACGCGCCGCGATAAACGCCGAACTCCGCGAAATCTCCGGGTAGGGTAGTTTGTCCTTGTGCGATCTCGTGCAGGGTAAAAGCTTCATCCGTGCTGAGCAGGGAGTGCGCGGCTTTAGATGCGGCGGCTAGGCGTCTCAGCGTTTTAGGCGATTTATGGCCTTTGAGCAGCGCCATTTGCAGCCGATTTTGGAGGCCGAAGGTAAGGGCGCGCGCCACACGGTTACCGCCGAGAAAGCGCCGCATTTTCTCGTTTCTCATCCACATGTATAAAATACCCTCGGCGCAATTGTGAATTACTGTGTCTTAGGCAGCTTATTCAATGGTGGGGGGCGGTCTAGTAGCAAGCTGCGGGCTTGGTCGGGCGTGATTTCGCCTGCGAGGAGCTGGGCAACAGTATCGATAATTGGCGTTGCTACCCCAAGTTTTGCAGCATGGTCACGTAGGGTCGGTGCTGTCAGTACGCCTTCTGCAACGGTCGTACGGGCCGCTAGGATGCGGGACAGTTTAAAGCCTGTGCCCAGTTCCAAGCCGAGCGAATAGTTACGTGAACCGCGTCCCGTGCAGGTTAGGATGAGGTCGCCCATACCCGATAGGCCGGTTAATGTCGCGGCTCTGCCCCCCATTGCTTCCGCAAGGCGTCCAATTTCCACAACTGCTCGCGTTATGAGTGCCGCGCGCGCATTTTCACCTAAACCTGCGCCAATAGTTATGCCAGCGCCAATGGCGATGACGTTTTTGGTGGCGCCCGCTAATTGGACGCCCGTGACGTCATCACTGGCGTAAAGGCGGAATGTTGGTGTGCTAAGTAAGGCGACGAGGTTCTGCGCGAGGGTAAGATCAGCACTGGCCAAAGTTGCGGCTGCGGGCAAGTCCTGCGCGACTTCAATGGCAAAATTTGGCCCAGAAAGAACGCCAGCTGGGCGGCCGGGCATTGTTTGCGCCAGTACATCCAAGGGCAGGAGTCCAGTCGTGGCTTCCATTCCTTTGCAGCAGGTAATGACCGGTACACCGGGCTCTAAAACGGCTTCAAGCCGTTCAGAGATATGTCGGCTGGATTGCACCGGGGTAACCAGCAGCACGACATCTGCTGAGCGGGGCAACTCGTTCGTCAGGGTGATCGTATCGGGGACTGTGATGTCCGGCAGGCGCGGGAGGTTTCTGGTGCCTTGGGGGACAGGGCCACGCATCCAAAGTGTGACATCTGCATCATTGCGGGCCGCCGCACAGGCGAGCGCGATACCCCATGCCCCAGCACCGACGACGGCGACATGAGGGCGGGTTTGCGTTGCTGGATGTGCGGTCATGATTATTCCTCTGTCAGCCGTTCAATGCGGATTTCAATGGCTGTATCATCTTCGGTTGTAAGATGCTGAGCCAAGGCATCAAGGATGGTGCGCGCTTCTTCCGCAAACCCGTATGGCGCATTTGCCACGAGTATACCACAGCCATTGAGGCGGGAAGGGTCCAGAGGGGGGCGTAGCAAAAACTCGTATGCCACGAGATCGGCGATGCCAGCGTCACGGAGGGTGTTGTAGAATGCATGGATAGGGGTGCGGTGTTTGATGGGATACCAAACAGCGACAATTCCGGCACGGAAATGCGTGCGTGTGTAAGCGATGGCGTCAGCGCAGCGTTGAAAGTCATCCGGTTTTTCAAAAGGTGGATCGATAAGCACGAGGCCGCGGCGAAGGTTTTTTGGGGGAAGGAGTGCGCGGAGCGCTTCGTAGCCATCACGGTGGTGAACCGAGACATTTTCCATGCCACGAAAGCGGCGGCGTAGGGGAACAACGTCTTCAGGGTGGAGTTCACAGGCTATGAGCTGATCTTGGGGGCGGATAACACGCTGTGCGAATGCAGGAGAGCCGGGGTAAAGGCCAAGCGCTTCAACGGCTTCCAAATATTCTTTAAGGGCGGGTATATTTTTGCCCTGTAAGCGGCCGATACCATCGTGCCATTCGCCAGTTTTTCCAGCTTCTAGGCCGTGCAAATCGTAATGTCCCAGACCGGCATGTGTATCAAGCACACAAAAGCCAGTTGCTTTTTTGCACAAGGCACGCAGCAGTGCCAGCAACAGTGCGTGCTTTACGCAGTCAGCGAAATTTCCAGCATGGTAGGCGTGTCGATAATTCACGGCGTGCTCAGTACTTTGAGAAAATATTTTAACGGGATCAAGCGGCGGAAGATGCACGCTCTGATAGCGGCCAACGGGGGCGCGCGGCGAGATCAATGTCATGGGGGTTTTCACCCGCATTGATGCGTTCCAGTGCTGCCCATCCCACCATGACGGCATTATCAGTGCAAAGGCGCAGGGGGGGAGCAAGGAAAGGGAGCGCATGCTCAGCCGCAATATCCTCAAGCGTGCGGCGGAGGCGCTTGTTCGCTGCTACACCACCAGCCACAACGATTGCCGTCGCTTCTGGCAGGAGGCGAATAGCGTGTTGGGTACGATCGGCCATAACGTCGGCAACGGCTCTTTGGAAGCTCGCGGCAATATCTGCGGCAACCTGCCGGGGTAATGCGGTCTGACCGTAGGGTGTCAGCAGGCGGCTCACAGCTGTTTTCAACCCGGAGAATGAGAAGTCACAACCTTCCCGGCCTAAGAGAGGGCGCGGTAAGGAATACGCATTTTCATCGCCTTCAAGGGCAAGGCGCTCAAGGGCAGGGCCACCGGGCCAGCCAAGGCCAAGCATCTTAGCCACCTTATCAAAGGCTTCCCCCGCTGCATCGTCGATGGTGCCACCCAGCTTTTCGTAATGGCCAACGGCACGTACAGCAACGCATTGGCAATGCCCCCCCGAGACGAGCAGTGTGAGGTAGGGGAAAGCAGGCGGGGTAGGCAAAGAGGGTATACGTGCGGTCAGAACATGCGCTTCGATGTGGTTAATGGCAATGAAAGGCCGGTTCAACGCCATTGCGATGCCTTTGGCATAAGAACTGCCGACTATAAGCCCGCCGATGAGGCCCGGTCCCGTAGATGCGGCAAATGCGCCAATATCCTCTAATTTTAGATTGGCTTTTTGCAGTGTGTTTTCCACGACCCCAGGAAGGGCATCCAGATGCGCACGGGCAGCAATTTCTGGTACTACACCCCAAGGGCGGCATGGTCCGTTTGGGATAAAACGGTTTCTGCAAGAATGCAGCCATCCGGTGACAGAATTGCGCAAGCAGTGTCATCACAGGATGATTCAATAGCCAAAAGTGGCGCTACTAGGGGATATTGATCGGTCATACCTTTTACTATGCTAAATACAGCCATCATGACAGTCTCGTCAGGATCGTTTATGGCTGCTCGACATGAATGTCACGCTCCTTCCTTCTGATGCACTGCTCCGGGTCGCGGCTGAAGCTGCTCGCCGCTCCCATGGCCTTAGTGGATCGTCCCGCCGTACACTTCCTCTTCGTGTGGGCACGCGCATGTCACCCCTTGCGCTTGTACAGACGCGACATTTCTTAAGTCGGCTGAGCCGCTTCTGCCCTGTGTTACGAGATTTGGAGGCATTTCAGGAGCACCAAATCAGTACTGAGGGTGACCGAAATCTTACCCAAAGATTGGCAGAAATTGGCGGTAAGGGTTTGTTTGCAAAGGAAATTCATGAAGCTTTGCAGGCTGGGCAGATCGACTTTGCTGTTCATAGTTTGAAGGACTTGGAGACGCACCTTCCCGATGATCTGGTGCTGGCATGTACCATGACCCGTGAGGATGCCCGTGACGTTATAATCCTGCGTGACCGTTCCATTGTTGTGGATACGAACGATCCTTTTGCAGCCCTGCCAGAAGGAGCAGTTGTAGGGTGTGCTTCGGTTCGTCGGCAGGCACAAATGTTGGCGCGGAGACCAGATCTCCGATTCTGTCTCTTGCGGGGGAACGTACAGACTCGGTTAAAAAAACTGGCTGATGGCGCGTGCGATGCAACGTTATTGGCTCTGGCAGGCCTGCGGCGCCTCGGTTTGGAGGAGCGCGCGGATATTATTCTTGAACCAGAACATATGCTGCCAGCATCTGGACAAGGCATTGTCGGTGTAACGGTACGGCGCAGTGATGTTGAACTGAGGGAACTTCTGGGCGCTATCGAAGACTTGGAAGCGCGCTGGGTTGCTACGGCAGAGCGTGCATTGCTCGATATGCTTGACGGCTCTTGCCGGACGCCGATTGGCGGCTACGCCCAGATAGAGAATGGTGAGCTATATCTGCGCGGTCTCGTCGCAAGTGAGGATGGTACTTTCATCTTGAAGCGGGAACTGCGGGGCAACCCGCGTGAAGCCGCAGCGATTGGGCGCGAAGTTGGCGCTATGCTGCGTCGTGACACTCCAGACGATATTTTTGCTGACATCACGCGCGAGTAGCTGTGTCTGCCATGGTGCGAGATGCTGTCATTGTCACAAGGCCTGAGCCCGGCCTGACGACGACGTCTCTGGCCGTGACAGCGCATGGCTGGCGCGCGGTGGCGTGCCCAATGCTTGCTATTGAAAGCTTGGGTGCATTGCCAGTGGAGCGCGTAGAGGCGTTGCTCGTCACAAGTGGTCAGGCTCTGCCCGCACTTAAGGCATGGCCGCGTGAGCAAAAAATCATAGCAGTTGGAGAGAAGACGGCTGCGCGAGCGCAAAAAATGGGCTTCTTACATGTCGAAGCTGCGGAGGGAGACGCCGTTGCCTTGGAGCGGTACTGTCGTGAGCGTCACATCGTGGGGGCCGATGTTCTTCTTGTGACAGGCCGTAATTACGGACATGAATTAGCACAAGGTTTGGGTGCAAGGCGCGCTGAAGTTTATGCGGCTTTACCTGAAGCGTTGCTAACGCATGGGGCCAGAGTGGCACTGCAAAATGATTGCTTGCACGCTGTCATGTTTTATTCGGGACGGACGGTTGATGCTTTTCACTCAGCTTTGAGCAAGGAGGAAAAGCACTGCTTTAAAGCTGTCCGGGCTTTGTGTCTGTCGGAGGCGATTGCAGCACGTTTAGACGAAAAAATGTGGGGTGACGTGTTGTGCGGAGACCCGCTCACCCTGTTGGGTGAGGGGCCTATGTTGCGCGGAGGATAATCCCCCGCGCAAGGTCTTAGGCTTCGCCAGCTGGCTCTGGGAACTGCTGAGCGCGCTTTGCTTGCCACAGAGCAACGAAGTCAATTGGCTGCAGAACGACAGGTGGGAAGCCACCATCACGCGTGACATCACTGATAATGCCGCGAGCATATGGGAAGATCAGGCGTGGTACTTCGACCAGCAGGATCGGCTCGATCATTTCTTGTGGCGCGTTGCCCAGTGTGACGATTGCAGCGTAGGTGAGTTCAGCAATGAACACAGTACGGCCTGCTTTGTCGCCTTCCTTCTCAGGGGCTTCAGATGCTTCTGCACGGACAGCGAGAGCAACTTCAAATACGGGTTGCTCTTCTTCCAGGCGGTTGACTTGCACGTCAATGTTGACACCGATCTGGGGTGCGCTGCGCAAAGAAGCAAAAATGGAAGCGCCAGCAGGTACTTCGAAAGACAGGTCTTTCGTGTATTGCAGGTTTACGGCCAAAGGCAGTTGTGCTGGTGCACCTTCGGCATTTGGGGTGTTGGCAGTCGAATTTTCGGACATAAATGATCTCCGGCGTTGCTAAATGAGCAGCAAGCTATGAAATATTGCGACCCCATGGCGGTAGCATGATGTTTCGTTGCCGCCAACCCGTTCTAAGAAACCTTCTCAGTCCTCTGACAAATGGTTGAGTTGTGCGCGTTCCCAACCTATCTAGAAGAGAATTGGTCTTAACCCTGTTTAGTTATGAAGCTTAACCTTACATGTCCTCTGACGCTTTCCACTTACCAGCCTTTTTAACAAGCCAGACCGCCAGCGTTTTCCCTTGGGATGTCGTTGTGCTGGCTATTATCGCCGCGGCACTTGGCTTCCGGCTGTACCGCATTCTTGGGCGGCGCGTGGGTGTGCAGGGCGTCAAACAAACAGTGCCACGGTCAGCAGCGCCGGTCGGGAACACAGGCCGCACCATGCCCCCGCCATTGCCGGAAGGTGCGGGTGCAGCAAGCGGTGCGGAACCGCCTCCTGCCCGCCATGAAATTCCGGCACCTGCCACGCGGGTAGGTGGAGTTTTAATCGATATCGTTAAAGTAAGGTCTGGCTTTAACCCGCAGGACTTCCTGAAGGGGGTCGAGACGGCGTTCCGCCAAATTGTTACGGCATTCGCAAACGGGGACCGCGCCGTCCTCACCGGGGCAATGACGGAGAACGCTGCTCAAGCCTATCTCTCGGCAATTGATGCGCGCGAAGCTGCGGGCGAGAAACAGCGCAGCGATATCAGGGGCGTCGAAAAGGTTGCTCTCCTCAATGCCGAAGTTGTGAATGAAAATGAGCGTTCAGTTGCGCGTATTGAGGTGGAAATCGTCTCCCGGCAGGTTAGCTTGCTCACGAACTCTGAAGGCCATCCTGTCATCGGTACAGAAGCTGTGACAGAATTCAACGATCTATGGGTTTTCGAGACGGTTTTGGGAACGGATGACACACGTTGGCGCTTGGCTTCATCGCGTCCCGCATGATGTATGCCGCATGATGCGGACATCAGGGAAAGTCTACTTCAGGCTGAGTTTGCTGGGCGGCATCATCTTGATTGCTTCCCAGTCGGGGCAGCCGCCAAGTCCCCGCACGCTATGCGGTATGCGGCACTGTCTGGGTGGCGCGCAGAAAATATAGCAGTCCTTTTGCCGCTGCTGCGCGCCCAGTGTAAGCGCATGGGCCAACTGCCGCCGGAAACTCTGCTAGGTGGCAGTGATGTGCTTCCATCGGGGCGGTACGCAGGGGAGTGGAGTGCATCCTGCACGGCTCTACAAAGCCTCACAAGCTTTGACGCTCTTAAAGGACGACGCTTTATCGAGAAGTGGTTTCGCCCTTACCTGTTGACGGATAGCGCGGAAATTACAGGGTATTATCAACCTGTTTTCCAAGCCTCACTCACGCGCGGTGGTGCGTACAAAGTGCCTCTTTATGCGCGGCCAGCTGATCTGACCACGACAACGGATAGTAAAGGGCAGCAGCAATCCGGGCGCTGGGTAAAGGGTGTTTTTGAGCCGTATCTGGACCGTGCACACATAGATCACGGCGCTTTAGCCGGTCAGGGTTTGGAAATTGCTTGGCTTAAAAGCTCCGTGGATCGGTTCTTTTTGCAAATTCAAGGGTCAGGTATTCTGCAACTGCCAGATGGCCGGCGTGTCGCGGTTGCCTATGATGGACGCAACGGCCAGCCATATGTGCCACTCGGGCGTGAGATGGTGCGGGATGGTTTGTTGAACACGGGTTCAGTCAGCATGGACAGTATCCGTGCATGGCTTGAAGCGCATCCGTCAGACGCCCAGCCGTACATGGAGCGCAACCCAAATTATGTTTTTTTCCGTCTGGAAGGGGCTGCAAGTGCTTTCGGCCCGAAGGGCGCGCTTGGTGTTCCGCTGATGCCGTGGCGTTCAGTCGCTGTAGACCGGACGACTTTGCCGTTGGGGTTACCTTTGTGGGTTCAAACAAGTTTGCCGCTGCAAAATGGCTCAACTGAGCACTGGCAGCATATGGTTTTGGCGCAGGATGTCGGGACTGACATCCGTGGCGTTGGACGATTGGATCTTTTTACAGGCTCAGGTGAGCAATCGGCCTATGTTGCGGGCCATATGCATGCTTCTGGGCGCATTATAATGCTGTTGCCTCGTTCGGAGAATGTGATAGGCGCGGCTCAATGATTAGAAGCCGACGAGAAAAATTAGGTGAGCATACCCTTATTCGCGGGGACTGCACGACGGTCCTGCGCCGTATGCCAGCGCAAAGCGTCGATGTTATTGTAACATCTCCGCCCTATAATCTGGGGATTGAATATAGAAGCTATCAGGATCGCCTTCCTGAAGAATGTTATTTGGAGTGGATGGAGGAAGTCTGCGCGAGTTTGAAGCGGGTTCTTAAGGATGGCGGTTCTTTCTTTTTGAACATGTCCGGGTCGTCTTCTCAGCCATGGCTGCCGTTTGAGTTGTTGGTG
This sequence comes from Neokomagataea tanensis, assembly GCF_006542335.1. Taxonomy (GTDB): domain Bacteria; phylum Pseudomonadota; class Alphaproteobacteria; order Acetobacterales; family Acetobacteraceae; genus Gluconobacter; species Gluconobacter tanensis. The sequence goes on from NZ_CP032485.1 coordinate 1,742,640, forward strand.
CGGCTACGCAAGTTGTTTGTGTTGCAAAATCACATCACCTGGATCAAATCCGTCTCAGTAGGTGAGAAGACCCACGGGCACTTTAAGCCGCTCAATTCACATCGTTTCGTGAACCGCAACCACGAGCATGTATTTCATTTGACAAAGACGGGCGATGTCCCTGTTTCCCGCTTGGCGGCGGGGGTGCCGTTTACGGATAAGAGTAATATTAATCGTCGTAGGCACGCAGTAGACCGTCGTTGCCGTGGCGATACGTGGTTCATTCCGTATGAAACGGTACGTAGTCAGAAGGAAAAGTTTAGTCACCCGGGAACATTCCCAGTCGCATTACCAGAGGCATGCTTGCGTTTACATGGCGCAGTGGAAGGCGATGTCTTGCTAGACCCCTTTATGGGGGTAGGGACTAGTCTTATTGCGGCTGAACGTCAGGGTTTGAATGGTATCGGTATTGATATGGATACACGATACGTGAACCGCGCACGGAAGCGGTTGCGGACCTTTTTAGACCATGGCTCCATTGACGATACGATAGCGGAACTGAGCGAAGAAGATCACGTTTGATAGGTTGAGCTTGTCTTTGTAACAAGTTCAATTGTTTAGACAATCCAAAGAGCGTTGACCATTTTCCGCCGATCAATCGTTACATGGAGTTAATGCAGTGCGGCAGAGCACAATTGTACGAGGTATAGCAGCCCTCGCAGCCCTAGGTGTTGCCACATGGGGTGGGACCGTTACGTATCTTGAACATTTTGATCATGCTGGTGCTCCTAAAATACCGGCCAATAGTCCGTCACTGCACGACCCAGTATCCATGGCAGCTTTTGCGGCTTTTCAAGAAGTGCGCTGTGACTATTGCCACACTAAAGATGCTGATCTGCCGTTCTATTTTAAACTGCCTCTCGCCAACCAGATCATGAGCCATGACCTCACGGAAGGGCGGATGCATTTTAATTTCGCTCCCGTTATTGAAGCCTTCCAGCAAGGCACACCGCCGACTGTTGAGCAGCTATCACGTATTGAGGAAGTCATTTCTCAAAACCGTATGCCACCTGCCATGTATCTTACAATGCATCCACATGCTTATTTGAATGAAAAGCAGCGGGGCGAAATACTGGCATGGGTACGTGAACAGCGCGCGCGTTTTTATGCGAGTGCTGACGTTGCGCCAGCGTTTAAGGGTGAAGTTGTCCAGCCAATCCCGCAAGTTGTAGCGGTTGACTGGAAGAAGGCGGCGCTTGGGCGGACGTTATATTTCGATAAGCATTTGTCGGGCGATGGAACGCTGAATTGTGCGAGTTGCCACGGTTTGGACAAGGGGGGCGTTGATAACCTTGTCACATCTACCGGAATCAACGGTCAAAGCGGGCCGATAAATGCGCCGTCAGTCTACAACTCGACCTTTAATATGGCACAGTTCTGGGATGGGCGCGCGAAGGATCTAGCGGCTCAAGCCGCAGGTCCAGTGACGAACCCTAAAGAAATGGGCGCACATAACTGGGATGAAGCTGCCGCTCGTGTACGTGATGAACCCGGAATGCCTGAATTGTTTGAGGCTATTTATGGGCCGAACAGCGTAAACAAAGACACCGTAACAGATGCGATCGCTGAATATGAGAAAACGCTCATCACGCCGGATAGCCGTTTTGACCAGTATTTAAAGGGCGATACGAAAGCCATTTCAGCGCAGGAAAAGCGCGGCTATGAACGCTTTAAAGAAATTGGTTGCTCTGGTTGCCATAGTGGCGTGGCCATGGGCGGGGATGCTTATGAGGTTATGGGGCTTGAAGGGCCGTATTTCACGGACCGCAAAACGGACCTCACCGATGCTGATAATGGGCGTATTGGTGTCACGAGAAACCCGAATGACGCTCATCGCTTTAAGGTCCCGAACTTACGTAACGTGGCTCTGACCGGCCCGTGGTTCCATGACGGTTCAGCCAAGACGCTTGAAGATGCTGTACGTATGATGGCCAAATATCAGACGCCATATGGCAATATCTCTGATCAGGACGTCAATGATATTACGGCGTTCCTCAAAACTCTGACGGGTAAGTACCAAGGCGTACCTGTAGACCGCATTGAGGCACAGCCGGAATTAAAGCCTGCTGGTCAAGCTGAGCATTAAAACCTAGTATTTTCGAACAATGCTGAAAGCGGCTTCGGGAGATGTTCCCGGAGCCCTTTTTGTATTCCAAACATTATTTGCTTTATGTTTGGCCGCTCGCAAAGTAGTCGTGCTTGGGGCGTTACGTTGTTCGCGCGGTAATCGGTTGAGGGTTGGAACGCTATGGCAAAGCGCCGGAATGTACAGGAGGAGGAGGCAGCGCTGTGGCGCTTGGTCGTGCGCGACGTGGTCCCTCTACATTCCAGTGCCTCGCAACCGGATGAAATTCCCCCAGAGGGGGAAGAAAAACCTGTCCAGGCCGAGGTGCTTCCAAAAGCAGTCTCGAAACCACCAAAACCAGTCCAGTCTCGCAGGTCAGCAGTGCGACGCGGAAAGCCTGTGAGCACGGACGCGCTCCCAGAAAGACGTATCACCCCCTCAGTGCCAATGAGTGATGGCGGAGAAGTGTATAGGGTTGATGCGCCGGAGCAGAGTTTTGCTGAAATGATGGCTCGTACGACGCGGCGTTTGTCTCAAAGGAGGGCAACTCGCGTCATTACCCCGAAAGTTGGGGTAAGGGGACCGGGTTTGGACGATACAAGTTGGAGGCGCCTGACAAAAGGAACGCTGAAGGTAGACGCGAAGCTCGATTTACATGGCTATATTGTTCAAGATGCGTTTGAACGCTTGCTGGATTTTTTACAACGTGCCCGCAGTCAGAACCTGAAATGCATTGAAGTCGTTACTGGTTTGGGAAGCGGCGACAATAGCGGGGCTATACGCAGGGAGTTACCGCTCTGGTTGCAGCGGGCGGATATACGCGGCGCAATATTGGCGGTGGTTCACACTCACAAAGCAAACCAAGGTGCCGTAAGAATATTGTTAAAAACGCGCCGTTAGAAAAGGCGCGTTTCTTGCCCCAAGCGCCAGCGCGGCGTGTTTAGTGCAATCCAGCGCCGTAGAGCCAATTGTGCCTCAGCCGAGGGGCGGATGCGCGAAAAGAATGGTGCAGCATTCTCGCCTGTGGCCAAGGAAAAGTAGTACGTTTCGGCCCAGTGTCGGACGTCTTCGTTCTCGGCTGCTGCTGAACAAGCGTTTTTCCAGCGTTCTACAAGAGGTGGCGGTGTTAACATTGGGAGTGCAACGGCAAAAGGCGTGCATATTCCGGCTGAAGCGGCTTGCCACGCCGCGAAAAGTGGGCCTTCGGGCGGACGGCGGCGCAATTGCTCGCAGACCTCAAGGAAGTTGGGAATATCGTTAAGGGGCGTGCCCGATAAATCCCCGGTATGATAAAGGGGGGCAACACCCGGCGGCAGAGATTTAAGCGTGTCTAAAAGCGGAGGGCTGCCGCGTGTTGGCATAATATGAACGGCATCGACGAGGCCGTTGCTCAGGGCATTCAGAGCTTCTTGTGACGTCGCAAAGCCGGGCACTGGCGTTGGATGTAAATCAAGGAGAGAAAGGCCTAGAAGCGCGCTGAGTTCGCTCCCTGTTGGGTGGGACACTGCGAGCCTGACTGAGTGGCCACGGAAAAAATTTCTCAGTCTGTGGGCAAAATTGAGATGGGTGTCGGCGCGGGTTACAACGACGGAAACGGTATGTGCGACTAGTAGCGGTATCCAGCGCGTGAAGTCGTAATGCGTGCGTGGGTCGCCCGTTTGTGCAGCGATAAACGCGTTACCCGGTACAACGATGGCCGTTTGGCCATCTGCTGCGATGCTATTGTCAAATTCGTTGGCGACTTTAACGCCATCCAGGCCGACATCAGGTGTTAATTGTATGGGCGTTGTGAGCCCAAGGCCACGGGTTAGGGGGGCTGATGCCAACTCACTAAACTGGCCGGGAATTGATCTTAACGTTCCACCCATTAGCAATTGCGCGCTGGAGAGTGGGGGTGTCGCCGCATGTAAGAGTTTTGGACTGCAAGCAAGCCCTGTGAGGGCGGATGCAATCAAGCTGCGGCGTGAGAGCGCTTTATGGCCCAAATGATGCGTCAGCATGTCTAACGATGCGGCGGGTTTTGTCACGGCCAGCGGACTTCCGGTGGCATGCTCATGAGGATTGCTTCGGTGTTCCCGCCAGTTTTGAGGCCAAACAGGGTTCCGCGGTCGTGTAGCAGATTGAATTCTACATAGCGGCCACGGCGGATAAGCTGTGCCTCGCGGTCTTCTTCTGACCAGCGGGTATTCATGCGGCGCCGTACAAGGGCGGGATAAGCGTCGTGAAAAGCCATCCCCACATCTTGGGTGAAGCGAAAGTCTGCGTCCAGATTATTTGTATTGTGCTGGTCGTAGAAAATACCGCCTAAACCGCGTGGTTCATCGCGATGGGGGAGGTGGAAGTAACGATCACACCATTCTTTAAAGCGCGGGTAGTATTCCGGGTCGTGCTTATCGCACGCAGCTTGGAACATCTCATGGAAGTAATCTGCATCACTTCGTGCTTCTGCACTTTGCGGGAACATGGGCGTAATATCGCCACCACCGCCAAACCAGCCTTTTGTTGTGACAATCATGCGGGTGTTGAAATGTGCAGCACTGACATGTGGGTTGCAGGGGTGTGCTACTAGTGAAATGCCAGTGGCAAAAAAGCGTGGATCTTCTGCTGCGCCGGGAATGTTTTTCCGGAACTCGGGGGAGAACTCACCCCAGACCGTTGAGACATTCACACCGACTTTTTCAAAAACGCGGCCGCGCATGACAGACATAACGCCGCCGCCGCCGTCTTCACGCGTCCATGCTGTGCGGGTGAAGCGTCCTGGTGTGTGAGCGTCTTTGAGGACTTGGGTGTTGCCTGCCAAGGCTTCGTCTTCGATGGTTTCAAAGGCGGTGCAGATACGGTCTCGTAGTGTTTCGAACCATGTGCGGGCAGTTTGCTTAAGGGCGTCATGTGGGACACCGGCGCGCTGTATTTGGCTGAAATCGGCGGTAATCTGATCCATATTCTGTTTCCCTATCCCGTGGGATGACATGGCCTTGACCCGAGACGTCCTAGCAGAATGAACGGGCGACGAATAGCGTGCGCTTTGCCGGTTGATGCAGTGAGTGTATGCTCTGTCTACGGCAAAAGCATGGCGCTGGTAATGCCAACATGCTGTTAACTCTCTTATCGGTGCTTGATGAAGATCAATCAAGGGTTGCGGAAAGATTGATGTCGTGGTCCTGAGCGATAAGAAGACTATGTTTGAAGGAATAAGGGATGTCTGAAGTCCAGCCGGTAATCGGCGTTATTGGTGGTTCGGGTCTGTACGATATCGACGGATTGGAAAACAAAGAATGGCGCCGCGTTGAAAGCCCATGGGGTGAGACGTCGGATGAGTTGCTGTTTGGTACACTTGATGGTGTGCAGTGCGTTTTTCTGCCGCGTCACGGTAGGGGGCACCCTATCCCGCCGTCTCGCCTGAATTTTCGTGCGAATATTGACGCCTTAAAGCGCGCAGGCGTGACCGATATTTTGTCACTCTCAGCAGTCGGGTCTTTGAAAGAGGAGTTGGCGCCGGGACGTTTCGTGTTGGTTGATCAGTTTATTGATCGTAGCTTTGCACGCGAGAAGAGCTTTTTCGAGACTGGCTGTGTTGCACATGTAGGCATGGCTGATCCCGTGTCGCACCGCTTGCTTGATGCGCTGGAGAAGGCTGCAACAGATCTTGCCATTCCTGTGACACGGGGCGGGACTTACATTGTCATGGAAGGTCCGCAATTCTCTACGCGTGCTGAGAGTGAGTTGTACCGCTCTTGGGGTTGTTCGGTCGTTGGTATGACGAATATGCCGGAAGCGAAGCTGGCGCGTGAAGCAGAGATGAATTACGCGACGGTTGCAATGGTGACCGACTTTGATTGCTGGCACGATGACCATGACAGCGTCACTGTTGAAGCTGTTGTAAAAGTTATGCAGGGTAATGCGACAAATGCGCGCCGCTTGGTCAAAGCGGTTATTCCTGAATTGGGCAAAGCCCGTCCGGTCGATATGACGGCTGAGCGTGCGCTTGATTTTGCTCTCATCACGGCACCTGAAAAGCGGGACCCTGAGTTGGTGGCAAAACTGGACGCTGTCGCTGGGCGAGTGCTTAAAAAGTAATACGAATATTGGGGCAGTTAAGCACTGCCCCAATACGATGTGGAATTTTAGAACTCTTGCTTTGTCGGGCGTAAAACAATTTCGTTAATGTCAACGTCGTCAGGCTGAGCAATAGCGTAAGCGATGGCACGCGCTACTGAGTCTGACGGAATAGCGACTTGGTAGAAAGCCTCAACGTTTTTACGGCTTTCGGCGTCGCCGCTGCCCGCTTTGAGTTCGGAATCGATTGCGCCGGGTTCAATCGATGTGACGCGGAAAGCGCCGCCGGATTCTTGACGAAGACCATCACTGATGGCCCGGACCGCATATTTGGTGCCTGAATAAACCGTGCCGCCTGGTGCGAACACCTTAATGCCCGCGACGGAGGATAGGTTGATGATGTGGCCGCTCTGTTGCTTGGTGAAGATCGGCAATGCTGCCGCAATGCCGTACAGAACGCCCTTGATATTGATGTCAATCATACGGTCCCACTCGTCGACCAAGACGTTGGTCATGGGAGCGATGGCCATGAGGCCTGCGTTGTTGATAATGACGTCAAGTTTTCCGAAATCTGCGACGACGCCGTCGACCGTTGTTTGAACCGCCTCGCGGCTTGTAACGTCCAATGTGTAAGCGCGCGCCTCAAAACCTTTTCCAGTCAGGTCACTGACGATAGCGTCAAGCTTGTCGCGGCGGCGTGCGGCGAGGGCAACACGTGCGCCGAGCTGGGCGAGGTGGCGGGCTGTCGCTTCGCCAAGGCCGCTGCTGCCGCCAGTGATGAGCACAACTTTTCCGGCAATATTATCCATGGTGAGTACGCTCTTTCTGGTAAAGATAGTGAATGCTTCCGCTGCACAGATGGTGTTTGCTATGCAAGCTTGCAAGTTGAACGCATTAGCTAAATTGGATTGGCGCGATGAATAATGTGGTTAATTTGCGCAGGGAGCGCAAAAAGCGCTTACGTGAAGAAGATGTGAAAAAAGCAGAGCAAAATCGTATATTTCACGGTAGAACTTTGAGCGAAAAACGCCTGTCTTCCTTAGAAAAAGAGCGCTTCGAAAAAATTCTGGACGGGAAAAAGCGCAATGACTCCGAGAGTGACGCACCTTGACTTTTTAGGGGGTGAGAACTACTTGTTTGGCACTCCTTTAAAGGGAGTGCTAACGGCGCTGCTATTATTGAGCGCTTAACCTGTCACGTCGCTTCTTTTTTAGGGCGTGGCTTAAACTGGAGAGATCCATGACGACATTTCGTCCCCTGCACGACCGTGTTGTGGTTCGTCGCCTGACCAGCGCAGAAAAGACTGTTGGCGGCATCATCATCCCAGACACAGCACAAGACAAGCCGACCGAAGGTGAAGTTATTTCTGTTGGTCCGGGTGCGCGCAATGAGCAAGGCCAGATCGTTGCTCTTGACGTTAAGGCTGGCGACAAGGTTCTGTTCGGCAAGTGGTCCGGCACAGAGGTTAAGATCAACGGCGAAGACCTGCTGATCATGAAAGAAAGCGACATCATGGGTGTGATCGGCTGATTGCCGTCCCCGTTCCTTTCTTAAACAAAACCTCAAATTGGAGTAAGATTCATGGCTGCTAAGGACGTAAAGTTCGGCTCCGACGCTCGTGACCGCATGCTGCGCGGCGTTGATATCCTCGCAAACGCCGTCAAGGTAACGCTGGGCCCAAAAGGCCGCAACGTAGTTCTCGATAAGAGCTTCGGCGCGCCACGCATCACCAAGGACGGTGTATCCGTTGCGAAAGAAATCGAACTGGCTGACAAGTTCGAGAACATGGGCGCTCAGATGGTGCGCGAAGTCGCATCTAAGACGAACGACAAGGCTGGTGACGGCACGACGACGTCTACGGTTCTGGCGCAGGCAATCATCCGTGAGGGCGTGAAGGCTGTTGCAGCTGGCATGAACCCGATGGACCTGAAGCGCGGCATCGACAAGGCTGTTGCAGTTGTTGTTGAAGAGCTGCAAAGCAACACGCGCAAGATGACCTCTCCTGAGGAAATCGCACAGGTTGGCACGATTTCGGCTAATGGTGAGACAGAAGTCGGTGAGATGATTTCTTCTGCAATGCAGAAGGTTGGCTCCGAAGGTGTCATCACAGTTGAAGAAGCGAAGGGCCTGCACACAGAACTCGACGTTGTTGAGGGTATGCAGTTCGACCGCGGCTACATCTCCCCTTACTTCGTGACGAATTCAGAGAAGATGACGGCTGATCTGGATGAGCCTTTCATCCTGATCCACGAAAAGAAGCTGTCTTCTCTGCAGCCAATGCTGCCGCTGCTGGAAAGCGTTGTTCAGTCCGGTCGTCCGCTGATGATCATCGCTGAAGACGTCGATGGCGAAGCACTGGCAACGCTGGTTGTTAACAAGCTGCGTGGCGGCCTGAAAATTGCTGCTGTTAAGGCTCCTGGCTTCGGTGACCGTCGTAAGGCGATGCTTGAAGACATCGCGATCCTGACGGGCGGCCAAGTTATCTCTGAAGATATCGGCATCAAGCTGGAATCTGTTACCCTCGACATGCTGGGCCGCGCTAAGAAGGTTCACATCGAGAAGGAAAACACCACGATCGTTGAAGGCGTTGGCGCTGCTGACGACATCAAGGGCCGTTGCAACCAGATCCGCGCACAGATCGAAGAAACCACTTCGGACTATGACCGTGAAAAGCTGCAAGAGCGTCTTGCTAAGCTGGCTGGTGGCGTTGCCGTTATCCGCGTCGGTGGCAGCACCGAGGTTGAGGTGAAGGAGCGCAAGGACCGCGTGGACGACGCACTGCACGCAACACGCGCTGCTGTTGAAGAAGGTATCGTCCCAGGTGGTGGTACGGCTCTGGCACGTGCATCTCTGGCTCTTAAGGGTCTCGAGTTCGCGAATGACGACCAGCGCATCGGTGCTGAAATCGTCCGTCGCGCATTGCAGGCTCCTCTGCGCCAGATCGCAGAAAACGCTGGTGAAGACGGTGCAGTCATTGCTGGTAAGGTGCTTGAGAACTCAACGTACCACTTCGGCTTTGACGCGCAGAAAGGCGAGTACAAGGACCTTGTTGCTACGGGTATTATCGACCCAACAAAGGTTGTCCGTACAGCTCTTGAAGCCGCAGCATCTGTCGGTGGCTTGTTGATCACGACGGAAGCAATGGTCGCTGAACGCCCAGAGAAGAAAGCTCCTGCTGCTCCTGGCGGCATGGGTGGCATGGGCGATATGGATTTCTAATCCATTAGCTTCTGGCTCCCTTTGTGCGGAGCCAAGCCATTTAAGATGTTTGCGAAACCGCTCCATGGGCTTCCCATGGGGCGGTTTTGTTTTGTGGGGTGTGCTGTGAATTATCAGTTTTTTCTAAAAGCGGTGGTTTCTGGCTTGTTGATCGCTGGAGCCTCTGGTTTGGCAAAGCGTTATCCCGGGATCGGCGCGATGGTAGCTTCTCTGCCGCTGGTGTCAGTTATGGGTATGATCTGGCTGTGGTTGGAAAAGCCTGATCCAGAAAATATGGCGGCCCATGCCAGCGCGACGTTCTGGTACGTTATTCCATCGCTACCGATGTTTTTATTGGTACCGCTTTTGCTGCGTTCAGGCGTAGGTTTTTGGCTGTCGCTACTCTTGGGATGTGTGTTGACTGTTGTGCTTTACACGGGGGTGACATGGTTGGGGCCGCGCTTTGGTTTGCGGCTCTGAAATGTCTCTAGAAGTGTTTGGATTTGAATGAGACAATCGATGGTTATTTTTTCAGAATGTTAAGCCGCACTGACCGGATCATGTGAGCGATTGCGCGATCTGTAGTGTTTCAGGTGGTTGGGAGCTGTGAAATACCTCCGTATTGCTTGTTGAATGTAATTTTCGACAATCGAGACATTGTGCCTCGCAGTGGTATTTAATGCGAGCTGTGTATTTTTGAGATTATAAAGTCTATTTTATAATATCTTATATATCATGATCAATATTTAACGTAAATTCTGATATTTTTAGTTTAATCATGCTGAGTATTGGAGGTGAATATGTTCCTAAAATCTCGCATGATTAAGTTAATGTTTGTGTTGTGGTGGGTTGCCCCGCTTGCATCATGGGCAGATACGCAGGAAAATATTATTGTGCATGGTATTCGTGAGTCAGCTATTTATCACAATGTAGAAAAAGAAATTCTTATCAATAAAATAGGTCACGTTCCGAAATGGAATAAAAGAGTATGCGTCGAGATATTTGGTTTGAATGATGAATTTAAGCAAATCTTGTTAAAGAAGTTAAAAACTGTGGGACAAAATATCTCCTTAACGGTGGATAGCGAATGCCGCGTTAGTAATATTTTCGTTCTTTTTACAAATACATCGGATGATGTGGCGAAAAAGATAGAAGATGCTAATCCGGAATTGTTTGCTGGTTTGGACGCTGAGCCGGAATTTAGAGATACTCTGGATGCACCTACAAACGATGATCGGAAGGAGTTTCTCAAGAGCCGTGCTGTGCGATGGCTGATGTCCTCAACTTTCCGTAGTCATGATGATATGCCGTCTATCACTTTTCCGGGCGCTGGCGGTATGCGGATTGTTCAGGAGGATGATGCATCGTTCCTGCACGATACCGCGCGAAGAGACTTTACCTTGTCGTTGATTGTTGTGGACATCGACCGCATCAAAGATGAGCCTTGGGGAATGCTGTCAGACTTTATCGCGCTTGTGGCATATACAGGGCCAAAATTGGCTTCGAATTATGATGATACGACGCTTTTGGGCGCAAATAACGGCTCTGTTTTACAGGGACCCACGGGATATATGACGCCTTACGATACGAGCTTACTAAAAGTGCTCTACGGCGTTGATGGCGCGATTGATGCGAAAGAGGCAGTTGGCATCATGGCGGATAAAGTCGTGACTGCACTGCGCCAGCAGTCGAAATAAATCCTGTGCTCACGGTACGAAAGTCCCGCAAGCACAGGAGATTGTTTTAGCTGTAACGGTCTAAGGAGAGGTCGAGGGAGGGAATATCCGTCTGACGGCCTGTGATTTGATCAGCGACGATCTTGCCCGAGCCTGCAGCCATGGTCCAGCCAAGTGTGCCGTGGCCGGTGTTGAGCCAGAGGTTCTTGAAGCGGGGAGCTGGGCCAACAATCGGTGTGCCATCAGGAGTGCAAGGGCGCAAACCGGTCCAATATTGTGCAGAAGAGAGATCTCCGCCGCCATACATCTCGTTAAATGAAAGTTCGAGGGTTTCGCGTCTGTCAGGGCTAAGGCGGAGGCGGTAGCCTGTGAGTTCAGCCGTACCGCCGATGCGGATGCGGTCCCCTAAGCGCGTGATTGCGACTTTGTAGGTTTCGTCGTTGACGGTTGAGGTCGGTGCGCGGCTCTCGTCTGTAATAGGCATGGTCAAAGAGTAGCCTTTGACCGGATAAATAGGCAGGCGCAGCTCGAGTGGTTTCAGGAAGCGTGCTGAATAGCTGCCGAGAGCAAGGATGTAACGATCGGCGGTCAAGCGGCCTGCGCTCGTGCGAATACCGACGATTCTGTCATCAGCAGCATCAAATGCTTCAATGCGCGTTGAGAGGCGGAATTTGACGCCTTTTTCGACGGCCATAGCAGCGAGGCGGCGTGTGAAAAGGTGGGCATCGCCTGTTTGGTCGCCGGGAAGGTAAAGGCCGCCTTGTAAGCGTTTCCGTGCGTGTGCAAGCCCGGGCTCACGCGCGATGATTTCGTCAACATTAAGCAGCTTATGGTCAATGCCGCTTTCTGCCAAAAGGCGCATGTCTTCTGCAGCGTGTTCGACCTGTGCTGACGTGCGGAAGAGTTGGATGAGGCCTTTTTGTTCACCGTCATAGGTGATGCCGGTGCTTGCCCGCAGGCTGTCCATTTGGTCCCGCGCGTATTCTGCGATGCGTAGCATCCGGCCTTTGTTAATGTCGTAGGCTTTTTCTGTGCAATTGCTGAGCAGTTCACCCATAAAGCGGAACATATCTACGTCGAAGCGCGGACGAACTACTAATGGGCTGTGTTTGCTCATCATCCATTTGGCGGCTTTGAGCGGAAGGCCAGGCATTGCCCATGGTGTGGAATAGCCAGGCGAGATTTGTCCAGCATTAGCGAAAGAGGTTTCCAAGCCCACGCCCGGTTGACGGTCGACGACTTCGACCTCGTGCCCTTCTTGAGCAAGGTACCAAGCGGTGGTGACGCCAATAACGCCTGCGCCGAGGATGATAATCTTCATGTCTGCCTCTCTAATCGATCCGCAACCGAACCAAAATATGGGCCGGTTATAACGACTCGTTTTGATGGCGTGAAGATCAGCACCAAGAGATTATGTTGTCTAGCCCTTGTGTAAGTGGCGCTGATGTTAAGAGAGATGGCTGTTGGCAGTTTTAGGGCAGAGGTGAAAAGCGGCCGACGTTTTTAGTCGGCCGCTGGATGAAGCTGAGATGGCTTCAGCCCGGTGTGCCTTTGCTGGTCGAATATTCGAAGTGCAGGGCAGTATCTGGGTTCACGATTGGATGGATGGCGTGCGCGGCCATAGCACCTTCAGAAAAGCCTTGAAGGATGAGCTTTAGCTTTCCGGGATAGTGAGCAATATCGCCTACGGCGAAAATTCCGGAGGTGCTGCTCTCCATAGAGGCAGGGTTTACTGGAATGGTGTTGCGCTGCGTATCAATACCCCACAATGCAACGGGTCCTAGGTCCGTAGACAGGCCGTAGAATGGGAGCAGTGTATCGGCTTCAATTTTGCGGGTTTCGCCGGATAGCGCCGCGACTTCTACAGCGGAGAGATTACCGTTTTCGCCGTGGAGGGCATGAAGTTGGTATGGAACGACCTTTTCAATTTTCCCAGCCGCTATCTGTGCTTCAATACGTGACAGGGTTTCTGGCGCGCCACGGAAACGGTCACGGCGGTGCAGGAGATAAATCTTCTCAGCGATCTCGGACAGAGAAAGCGCCCAGTCGAGCGCTGAGTCACCGCCGCCTGCAACGACGATGCGCTTGCCTGTGAAGTCAGCTCGCTTCTTCACGTAATACTGCACAGCACCGGTGCGCTCGTAAATTTCGAGGTCAGCCAGAGGGGGGCGGTTAGGGCCGAAAGCGCCTGCACCAGCAGCTACGATGACTGCTTTTGCGTGGATCGTGTCACCACGTCCGGTCGTTAGTGTGAAATCGCCGCGTGAGCCAGTAAGCGTTTCAACACGTGAGCCCAGAATGCGGGGGACATTGAAGGGAGCAATCTGCTGTTCGAGCGCGTCGATCAGTGCGCCACCTTCAATAGCTGGGTGGGCAGGAATATCGTAAATTGGTTTCTCAGGATAAAGGGCGGCACATTGGCCGCCGACGCTATCAAGGGCGTCAATCAAAACGCTATTGAGTTTCAGCATGCCGCATTCAAACGCGGCGAACAGGGCTGTAGGCCCGGCGCCGACGATGGCGACGTCGGTATGGAGTGTTTGAGATGTTGTCGTCATATCTTCCGTCATAGGCGTTTTAAGCGTGATGGGGTAGATGGGTGTATGCGTTGTGCTTTCGTAATTCAGCATATTAATGCTTTGGGTGGAACAGAGCGATCTGCCTGTGCCGTCATGAATGGTCTGGCCCGTAAGGGAAGTCGCGTTCACCTTGTAGAACTGGTGAGTCGTGGCCCTTCTACATACCCGCTTGATTCGTCTATTCCAGTTGAGTCTCTATTTGATCAACCGGTGAAAATTTTTAATTCATGGTTTCGTATCGTTAAGCGTTTATCTGATTATTTAAAGAAGTATAAAATAGACACGCTTATAGTTGTTGAATCAACACATGCGTTATATGGCGTGGCTGCGGCAAGGCTTGCTGGGGCGCGGTGCATTGTTTGGGAACATTTTAACTATACTGTGACGCTTGGTAGGCGTAAGCGCGTTTGGGGACGTGCTGTGGCCGCAAAATGGGCCGCAGATGTGGTGGTTCTTACGTCGGAAGATGCAGAGCTCTGGCGGCATCGAGCCAAGCCGCGCGCGCAAATTACCGTGATACCCAATATGGCGCCGCCGGTTGTAGCGCGTGCTTATGACACGTCATCGCGTTTGATATTAACCGCTGGCCGCCTGACAGAGCAGAAGGGGTATGACCTGCTGCTGAAAGCTTGGGCTTTGGTTGTGAAAGAGCAGGATGTTTCAGGGTGGTCGTTGTTAATTCGGGGGGATGGTCCTGACCGCGACTCTTTGCAAGAGCGGGCATCTGATTTGCCAATGGTTTCCCTGCAACCAGCGACAGAGGGAATTGCGCGGGACTATGCGCGTGCGGCCATCTATGTGTGTTCTTCACGGTATGAAGGGTTACCCATGGTTCTGCTTGAAGCTGCGTCTGAGGGTATTCCCGTCATTTCCTATGATTGCACGACTGGACCGGCAGAAATTATTGAGCATGGAGTATCTGGTATTCTTGTGCCGCCCGAAAATGTCACTCTTCTGGCTGAGGGTTTGCTTTCGTTAATCCGAAGCGAGGCAGTGCGTTTGAGTATGGCGAAGAACATTAAAAAGAGAGCAGAAGCGTTCCAGGAAGGGCCGGTAATTGAACGCTGGTTATCTTTGTTAGCGCATTAGTTGGATAGCCTTGGGGTAAAAGCTCGCCCCAAGGCTGGAGGCTGGGGTTTAGCCCGGAGCAGAGACGCGCTTCCAGATTTGGCTACGTCCAAAAAGAGAGACGCCGATGAAGCCGCGGACTTCGAGTTGGTCACGTGCGACTTTCATGCGGCAGTGGTAAACTTTGCCGCTGGCGGGGTCCATGATCGAGCCACCTTCCCACGCATTATCTACGGGTTTCATACCGGATAAAATCACGAGGCCTTTAAAGGGGGCATTGTGTAAAGCGCCGGTGCAGTGGCCGCATGTATCGCCGCCTGTTTCAACGAGCTTTTTGACAATTTTGCCCGAGAGGCTGCTGTCGGGATTTGTGAAAATCTGAATGATGGCTTTGGGGGTATGGGTGCGATCATCAAATGATTCCCAATAGCCTACAGGTGAATTATCGTCAGCGGCATAGGCTACTGGGTGCAGCAAAGCACAGCTCACAAGAGCAAGTGCAACACAGGATTTTGTCAGAAAACGTTTCAGCATGAGGGTGTTCCTCCGGATATGTTGTCTGTTAGCGCAGTGAGTCTAGAGTATTAAAAGGGCAGGCAAAGAGAAAGTTTAGTCTTTTTAAATGTTAAAATGTGACTACCTGCCGGAAAGTAGTCTTGTGAAAAGAGAGAGAGGCGCGGCACAGTAAGGCATGCGTTTATATCTTAAAAACCAGTTGGACACCGAAGCCTTAGGCGCTTCCTTGGCAACCTTATGCTCGCCGGGGGATTGTCTGGCGCTAGATGGTTCATACGGTATGGGCAAAAGTACTTTTGCTCGCTCTTTTTTGCGGGCGTTGACCGGGGATGTAGCTTTGGATGTCCCGAGCCCGAGCTTTCCAATTTTACTGACATACGACACACCGGCCGGGCCTGCATTTCATTATGATTTATGGCGGCTCGAAGGGCCTGATGCGTTGGATGAATTGGACTGGGATGCTGCTTGCGAGGGGATTATGCTTGTTGAGTGGCCAGAACGGGCTGAAGACATGCTGCCCAATGGCGCCTTGCATGTGACGTTTGAGCAGGGAGCCGGAGAGGACGAACGCGTCGTGTCTCTAACCGGTTGGCCTGATGCTCGCTTGGCGAAGTTGAAAGTATAAATTGTGCATATTGTAAGCGTATCGCCGGGCGTAGCTTTTTTGGACTGTGTTGTTCGGAAATGGCTGGCTCAGGAAAGTTCGGACAATGCTCAGGCCGGGCCGGGTTTGATTCTAGTGCCGAGCCGTCGTGCTGGGCGTGCGCTTATGGAAGCGTTCTTGCGCGTGCTGGACGGGGAGGCCGCTTTGCTGCCACGTGTCGTCGCGATGAACGATGTGGATGAAGGAGGCCTGATCGGTGGAGAGGTTGGGTTTGAGGTTGATCTACCACCTCCTGTAGATAAGCAGCAGCGTTTGGCTGTGCTGTCTTGGTTAATATTGCAGACACCTATCGTGTCCCTTGGTATGGACCGCACCAAAGGTATTGACCGCGCATGGCCATTGGCGAAAGCTCTGGCTGAGTTGATGGATGAGGCGGAGAGGGCAGGCGTCAATTTGTCTGAAGCTTTGCCGGGTGCTGTCGATGAGCAGTTCTCGGAACATTGGCGTCAGACGCTGCAATTTTTGGAAATTGTCACGAGTATTTGGCCGCAATGGTTGCAGGAGCAGGGGTTGATGAACCCTGTTGCACGGCAGGTGGCGCGCCTTAAAGCACAAGCGGCTTTGTGGCATCAGAGGCCGCCGGAGACGCCCGTCTGGGCCGTCGGTTTTGCCGATGGTTCGGCTGCTGTTGTGGATGTTCTGGCTGCGGTTGCGCGTATGCCGCGTGGGTGTGTGGTGCTGCCGGGAGTAGACTTGGTCCTTGAGGATGGTCTGTGGGAGGTGCTACCTGAGGCCCACCCGCAAGCCGGGCTAAAAGAAATTTTGGATGTTTTAGCCGTTACCCGCTCCGAACTTTCGGAGTGGGGGGCGGATACAGATGACGATTTCGCTCAGATGGGGCGTGAAGCTGTCATGCGCGATGTCATGCTGCCGGAGCAGGGCATTGGTGCATGGGGCAAAGATTTAGAGCCGCGTAATATTGAAGGATTGTATCGCTTACCCGCGCAAGATCAGCAGCAGGAAGCACAGGCAATTGCATTGATTTTGCGGAACGCAGTTCAAAAACCGGGTTATAATGCAGCTCTTATTACGCCTGATCGCTCCTTGGCGCGGCGCGTAGGAACTGAGTTACAGCGTTTTGGTATCGTGGCGGATGATAGTGCTGGCATGAGCTTGGCAGAGTCACCACCAGCGGTTTTTTTAAGATTGATTGCACAGGCCGTTGAAGCACAGTTATCGCCTGTTGCGTTGCTATCCATGATCAAACACCCGTTGGCAGCCATGGGGCAGTCTCCGGGTGTGTGCCGTGCTTCAGCCCGGCGGCTGGAGCGTTTGATTTTACGTGGCCCAGCACCTGCGGCAGGCATTGCAGGGCTGCGTTCGGCGTTGCATGCGCGAGAAGCAGAACGTCTAGCACCGGATGAGGGGCAGACTGCTGATGCGCCCGATTGGGCGGAAGATCCGCTACATTTTGTTGATCGTCTTGAGGTTTGTCTCGCGCCGTTATTGGCAATTACCGAGGCTGCACCTTTGCCAGAGTTGTTGGAAGCGCTTGTGCAGTCTGCTGAGGCTTTGGCCGCGACTGAGCAGCGTGAGAATGACGGCGCAGAGTTAAGCGAAGAGGAAGGCCGGGGTGCGTCGCGTTTGTGGGTGGGAGAAGAAGGGGAAGCATTAGCTCAGCACCTTGCAGGGTTGATGGAGCACACAGCACTTCTACCCCCACAAAAACTGGGGCATTTGGATTCTTTTTTAAATACGGCCTTATCCGGTGAGACCCTCACTGGTGCGCGGGCCTATCGTGACGGCGAAGAGTTGGCTCACCCCCGTGTGTCTATTCTGGGTGTGCTGGAAGCTCGTTTGCAGGCTTTTAATGTTGTCGTGCTTGGGGGGCTGAACGAGACGGTTTGGCCACCGGCCACAGATTCAGGTCCTTGGCTGAGCAGGCCGATGAGGGCGCGTGTAGGGTTGGCTCCGCCGGAGCGCCAAATTGGCATTAGTGCGCATGATTTTGTCTCTGCCGTGATGGGTGGAGGGCAGGTGGTGTTTTCCAATGCAGGAAGGCGCGACGGTTCGCCGGGTGTGATGGCGCGTTGGTTAGTGCGGATGGAAGCTTTTCTGGAAGGGCGCAAGCAGGCTTTACCTGTGCATGTGGCGCTCGAATGGCAAAAAAAGCTGGATCAGCCTCTGGCTGGGGTTGAGCTGTTAACATCCCCGATGCCGCGCCCGAATATTGCGCTTCGTCCACGACAATTGAGTATTACGGACATAGAGACACTCAAAAAAGATCCATATGCAATTTATGCAAAGCATGTGTTGAAATTAAAGCCGTTGTCTCCCTTGGAAGAGGGAGTGGAGCACGCGGACTTTGGGACCATTGTCCATGATGCGATGGAGCAGGTTTTAAGGGTTTATCCGGATGCATGGCCCGATAATGCGGAACGTCATGTTCGGCGGATGTTTGATGAAGCGCTCGATCGGGTGCCAGTTCGGCCTGCATTGGCCAATTGGTGGCGCCCACGTTTGGCGCGCATAGCGGATTGGGTCGTGGCACAAGAACGCGAGCGCCGTTTGGCACAGCCGGGCGCGCGCCATTTTGTGGAGGTGTCAGCTCAGTATAAATTTATGACGGAGCAAGGCCTTTTCACCGTAACCGGGCGGGCAGACCGTATCGATATTAACGCCGAGGGCAATGCCACGGTATTTGATTATAAAACAGGGGCGCCCCCAAGCGGCAAGGACGTTGCACGAGGATGGGCGTCGCAGCTTGTGCTTGAAGGAGCATTTTTGGCGAGGGGCGCTTTTGCGAATGTGCCGGCCGCAGAAACGGAAGCGTTACTTTACTGGCAGCTTAGCGGGGGCTCTGAAGCCGGAAAGGAAACTTCGGTACCCAGCACACAAGGCTCAGACGTAACAGCTCAGATGCTGATAGCCGGGGCAATAGACGATTTGCGGGCTCTAGTCGTGGCGTATGAAAAACCAGAGCAAGCTTATCTTTCGCAGCCTTGGGCGAAGCGACCAACACGGTACACGGACTATGAATTGTTGGCACGCGTGGCGGAATGGAAAGCGGCATCTTACGAAGATGAAGGTGATGACGCATGAGCGATTTTAATACAGGCTCCACCGCAGCGTATTCGGCTGAGGAAGCTAAAGCACAAGCCAACCGTACACAGAGTTTGGCATCAGACCCGTTGGCCTCAGTTTTTGTGTCGGCCTCGGCCGGTTCAGGGAAAACTAAACTACTGATTGACCGTCTTCTGCGTCTGATGTTGCCGCTGGAAATGGTGTGCCCAGATGGTGAAACGCGGTTGGTAGAGGGGGCAAACCCTGCCCGTATTGTGTGTCTGACCTACACAAAGGCGGCCGCCGCCGAAATGGCGCATCGCTTGCAGGCTAAGCTTGGTAAATGGGTCTCGCTGTCGGATGCAGCGTTAGGAAAGGAATTGAGCGCTCTTTCTGTTCCCGACATTTTTGAGACAAGGGCCGCTGCGCGAGGGTTATTTTTAAAGGTTCTCGACTTGCCGGGCGGTCTGCGTATTGAGACGATCCACGCGTTTTGTCAGTCATTATTGAGGCGTTTTCCGCTCGAAGCGTCGATTGATCCTTATTTTGACTTGATGGAGGAGACAGATACCCGTCTGGCTTTGCGTTCGGCTATGGAAGATGAGTCGGCGCGCTCTCCTCAGAGCATTACGGAGTTGGTCGGTAAAGTTGCGCCGGATACCTTTTTCACGACCTTGCGGGCGTTGAGTGATTCAGGGGCGCGGTTAGGGCCGCTGTTGGAGCGTTGTGCGGTTCAACCAGCGTTGCTGAAAAGATTTTATGAAGAAACTTTAGGGGCAAGGGCGGACGAATTGAACGCCCTCGAAGCAGAAATAACAAACTCGCCATACGAAGGTGTTTTGAAAGAAAAGCTGATAGCCATTCATGATGTGGCGACCCCGGCCGCACGTAAAATCATTGATGGGATACTGGCATCTTTGGGTCGAGTGCCCGAGGAGCGTTCTGCAGTAGAATGGGCCAGTTTTTTTCTAACTAAAAATGGAACTGTAAAGAAATCGAGCGGCATAGCTGGGAAAGCTGTGAGGGAAGCAGAGCCCAGATTACCCGAATATTTAGATAATGAGGGAGAGCGCATCTTAGCGCTGCAAGAGCGTATGCGTGCC
This sequence comes from Neokomagataea tanensis, assembly GCF_006542335.1. GTDB lineage: Bacteria > Pseudomonadota > Alphaproteobacteria > Acetobacterales > Acetobacteraceae > Gluconobacter > Gluconobacter tanensis. The sequence goes on from NZ_CP032485.1 coordinate 1,762,607, forward strand.
GCTGTGCTTGCTGCGGTCAACACTACTCTCATGTCGCTAACCGTGCCCATTTTACAAAATTTTAGAGAGGGTAAAGCTGCGCGTGGACTGGTCGATTATGGCGATCTGATCCGTGAGACACGTAAGCTGTTGGACGATCCGGGGGCCGCGTGGGTTTTGTATAAGCTTGACGGTGGCATAGACCATTTGCTGCTGGACGAGGTGCAAGACAATTCCGGCTTGCAGTGGGAAATTGCAGGCATGCTGACGTCTGAATTTTTTGCTGGTGAGGGAGGGCGAGAGAGGGCTTTGCGCCCACGGACGGTCTTTGCTGTTGGGGATTACAAACAGTCTATTTTCGGGTTTCAGGGGGCCGATCCGGGTCAATTCCATGCTTGGCGCAAGGAGTTTGCGCAGCGGGTGCGAAATGCCGGTCTGTTATGGCGCGATCCTGATTTGAATGTTTCGTTCCGGTCGGTTGCGCCCGTATTAACGCTTGTGGATGCTGTGTTTGCTCAGCCTGATGCCGCGAAAGGGTTGCTTGAAACGGATGGTGGGGCGTTAAAGCCGCATATTCCCGCGCGCTCAGGTGAAGGAGGACGGGTTGAGATTTGGCCGCTTGTACCGGTCGCTACGGAAGAAGATGACGTAGATGCTCATTCTCCTTGGGAGCCTCCGTCACGAAATTATGGCCAGCGTAGTGCACCGCAACGCTTGGCTGATTCTTTAGGTGTGTGGATTGCGGAACAGATAGGCCGCTCCCCGCAGCCCGGAAAACCGCCATTGAGGGCGGGAGATATACTCATACTTGTGCCGCGCAGGTCTGAATTTCTTCGCTCTCTCATTCGTTCTCTGAAAGGCAACAAAGTCCCGGTTGCGACTTTGGTCAGTGTTGGCCTGACTGAGACGGTGGCTGTTCGTGATTTAATGACGTTATGTGCAGCTCTTTTGCTGCCCCAGGATGATTTAACATTAGCCTCAGTCCTGACTTCACCACTGGGTGGGGTCACGGACGCCTCGCTCATGGCATTGGCTACGCAGGATGGCAGCAGGCATGTTCTTGGCAAAGGAGGAAGGCCATTATGGACAGTCCTACGTGAGCGGCACGCAGAGCGTCAGGATTGGAGCCGGGCTTGGGAAATGTTGGCTGGTCTTTACACGCGGGTAGATTATGCAACGCCGTATAGGCTTCTTTCAGAAGCGCTGGGCCAGTATGGTGGTCGTGCACGGCTTTTGCATCGTCTGGGGGAAGAGGCTGCGGAGCCTGTTGATGAGCTTTTGACGGCCGCCTTGCGGTATGAAGGACTGCACCCCCCGTCGCTTCAAGGGTTTTTGCACTGGCTTGAAGCAAGCGCCAAAGAGGTCAAACGCGAACCGGAGAGTGGTGGTGATGCCGTGCGTGTCATGACCGTGCACGGCTCCAAGGGGTTACAGGCGCGTTTAGTAGTCATGCCGGACACGGTATCGAACAGCCTAAAAAACGAAACCCTGTTTTGGACTGAAGCCGCTCCTCTGACGAACGAGCCTGTAGAGTTGCCGGTTGTTGTGCCTGCAAAAAAGCTTAATATATCCGCGACAACGGCTTTGTCTGATAAGGAAAAAGAACGCGCACAAGCCGAGCGTAATCGCTTGCTGTATGTAGCTTTGACCCGTGCGAGCGATTGGCTGGTAATATGCGGGGCATCAACCAAGAAATCACTGTCCGAGACGAGTTGGTACGCACAGTGTCAGGCTGGTTTCGATGCTTTAGGGGATGTTGTGCGGGAGGAAGTGTTTGACCTTCCTTGGGAAGGGCAGAGGCGGGTTATAGAAGAGTTCGCCTCGGTAGGGGGTGCGGCGGTTAGTGCCTCTTCCTCCAAGGGGGAAGTGAGAGAAGGCCCGCAGCTTCCTGTGTGGATGGGGCAGGCGCCCGATTGGACGGCTATTCCAGCCGCCTCGGAAGATGCGCTTACGCGCCCGCTCGCGCCGAGCCGACCCGATGGTGCTGAGTTTGGTCCAAAAGTAGCGGTGCGCTCTCCTTTGGAGCAATTGGCACATAGAAAAAAAACTCTCAGCCGTGTTGAGCTTGTTCAGGCCCGACGACAAGCCATGCGCCGAGGGACCATGATTCACAAACTGCTCCAGCTTTTGCCTGATGTCCCGGTTGAGGAGCGTGGTCTAATTGCTCATCGCTGGTTGTCTCGTGCCGCATTGGGCCTTGCGGAAGATGAGGTGTTAGCAATTACGCAGCAAGTGCAGTCTATTTTGGAGCATCCTGCTTTAACGCCTCTCTTCAGGAGTGGGAGTCGTGCGGAACAGCCAATTTCTGGTTTGAGCCAAGGCCGCGTGGTTTTGGGGCAGGTCGATCGTCTGCATGTGTCGGATAGAGATGTCTGGCTGTGCGATTACAAAACAAACCGTTTGCCTCCATCCAAGGCAGAGCGAACACCAATTGCCTATGTGCGGCAAATGGCAGCGTATAGAGATGTGCTGAGCCAGTTATATCCCAATGCACAGATACATTGCCTTCTGGTATGGACCGAAGGGCCGCAGGTGCATCTCCTTTCCCCGGCTATGTTGGATGCCGCTGAGAAGGTAGGGCTTGCATGATGTTGGGAAGAGGACAATATCAGTCCTGTAAAGACAAAGGCCCTAAGAGTAAGGAAGATATTCATGAGTGCTAACACCGTAGCCGTCACGGACGGCAGCTTTGAGCAAGATGTTCTTAAAGCCGAAGGCCCCGTATTGGTCGATTTCTGGGCGGAGTGGTGCGGCCCATGCAAAATGATTGCACCAGCGTTGGAAGAGATCGGTGCGGAGTTCCAAGGCCGCTTGAAGGTGGCCAAGGTGAACATCGATTCCAACCCTGAGGCCCCCACGCAGTTCGGCGTACGCAGCATCCCAACGCTGATCGTTTTCAAGGACGGCAAGCCAGTGGCACAGCAGCTCGGCGCAATGCCCAAGAGCCAACTTAAGGCTTGGGTTGAGAAGGCGCTCTAGTCTTGCCCGAGATTTGGGTCTTTACGCATAAGATTGTGTGTAAAGACCCAAGAGATATGTGCAGAGTCTCGTAGTCAGGCACCGTGTATTTGTGTAGAATACGGGCATGTGTGCAAAGAAATTTGAATTTCCTGACCCCGTTCTGCTGACGACTACCGAAGAAGTCGCGCGCATTTGTGCCAAGCTGAAGCTTGAGCCCTACGTTACAATCGATACAGAATTTGTGCGTGAAAAAACTTACTGGCCTGAGCTATGCCTCGTCCAGTTAAGCGGCACAGAAGACGTTGTCTTGATTGACACCTTGGCGCCGGGCTTAGATCTAAGCCCTCTATCCGACCTTTTGGCGGCGCCGGATTGCATTAAAGTCTTTCATGCAGCGCGGCAGGATTTAGAAATTTTTCTGCACCTCTTTGATCAGCTCCCGCGCTCGATCTTTGATACTCAAGTGGCGGCGATGGTCGCAGGCTTCGGGGATCAAGTCGGTTATGACAGCTTGGTGGGGGCAATTACGGGACGGACCATTGATAAAGCGCATCGCTTCAGTGATTGGTCCGCACGCCCTCTGACGCCCGCGCAAATTGCTTACGCCGCCGCAGACGTCACCTACCTGCGCGTCGTGTATGAAAGCCTGCACCAGCAGTTAAAAGAGCAGGGACGTCTCAGGTGGGCGGATGCAGAGCAGGCTATCCTGACGGAAGAAACAACATTCCGGCCAGACCCCCGTCGCCTATGGGAAAAACTTAAAGCACGTACAAGTAATCGTCGTATGCTTGGCGTGTTACGTGAAATCGCAGCATGGCGAGAGGGAGCCGCACAAGAGGCGGATATTCCGCGCCAGCGTATCATCCGGGACGAAAGTCTTTTGGAAATTGCTGCTATCCGCCCTACTGACACTGACGGATTGAGCCGTGTACGTGGTGTGACGCGTGGCTTTGCCGAAGGGCGGATGGGTGCCGGGCTTCTGGCAGCTATCCGTGCAGGCTTGGACTTACCTGAGGGCGCGCTACCTAAGGCACCGTCCAAATCGGATAAGGCGCGGCCGTCAGCTGCGCTTGTCGCTATGTTACGGGTACTGCTTGCCGCTAAATGTGAAGAGCACGGTGTGGCACCCAAACTGGTGGCTTCGGCAGATGATCTAGACCGGATTGCGCTGGCTGAGAGGGATGTGTCTGCCCTTAAAGGCTGGCGGAAAGAGCTTTTTGGGCTTGATGCTCTAGCATTGGTCCGAGGAGAGATTGCTCTGGCGGTTGTCGATGGTCAGGTAATGATCAAGCCAATGGCTGGGGAAATTTTTTCTGATGTGGCATCTGGACAGGATGTTGCAGAATAGGTTTGGTAAAGAACGATCTTTTGAGAAATTTCGACTAACGCGATCTTTCTGTTAAAGATAGTGCAATGGTGAGCGGGGACGCGTCACACTTTGGCGAAAGGTTCGCTGGAAGCGTGAGCGTCAATTCGGGACAGGGGAAGCCGATTTATGGACTGGACGGACGAGACGATCGCCAGACTTCGTGAATTGTGGGATCAGGGTCTTTCAACGGCTGAGATCGGACGTCAGTTAGAAATCACTAAGAATGCGGTTGTTGGTAAGGCGCACCGGCTTGGATTGCCGCCCCGTCCATCGCCTATTCGTAGCCGGAAAAATGCGGATGGCACGACAGAAGTGCCGCGTCGTAAGCCGCCGACACGCTCTAAGCCAAAGCCCAAAGTCAGCCCAGAAAAAGCAGAAGATGCGGCTCAGGGCTCACTTCTGGACACAAGCGATGCCAAAAAAACAGAACCTGTGGCGCAAGCCAAGGGCGATGTAAAACCTGCTCCTGTTCCTGCTGGGGGCCTCAAAAAAGAAGCTGTCGCCGCGCCTGCAGCTAAGGTTGTTCAGGCTGACGTAGCGCCGTCTCGCCCGGCAGTGGCGGCGCCAAAAGCTGCGGTAAAAGCAGAAGGCACAGCCAGCAATGCTAATTCAGACGAAGATGGGCCTAAGAGGGCATTGTCTTCGGTTGTTGGGCATTCTGGAGCGCCGCGCATGGCTCCAGCCATTGACCGCCCGGTTCGCAGAGGGCCGGCTTGCTGTTGGCCTTTCGGTGACCCTGGAACGCCAGGTTTCCACTTTTGTGGTGCGCGGCCATTATCGGGTAAACCTTACTGCGCTGAGCATGCAGCCATTGCCTATGTAAAGATAAGAGACCGCCGAGACTAGGCGCGCCAATATCGGTTAGATATTCTCCCAGCGCGGCAACGCCCGAGCCGTGCTGGGTTTCCACAAAGCTTAATATACCCAAACGGATATCGCTCTCGCTTAAGAGCGTACTGGCATGGTTGTAAGGTCGGGGTGGTGTCCACGGAAGGAATAGCTATTATCAACTAAATCAATAGCTCAAACAGCTATTGTAAATCTCTAAAATTGCCGTTTTAATATTGATTCCGATACAAATAACTTACTAATTTTATGCATGCTCGAATTTTTGTGTCGAGACGAAACCAGCCAAGAAGTTAACTTTGCAACAGAGCTAGCTAAAGTTTTGTGAAGCCAGAACTCCGTTCGTCTGTTCTGTAACTTTCCCACAAAGGGCTGAATAATTGGGTAAAAATAGCCGTTTATTCTTAGGAAAACGTGAGAAAGTTGTGCAGAAGTTCCAATCACCGAACGAATGTCAAAGATTTGTCTCCGCCTTTTCGGCCGTTTGTAATCCCCTCGTTCTATCCGTCAGTGACGCCAATGCTTTCACACGACACATTCATCGTATACAAGTCGCCGCTTAGTGAAATACTGCGACCATTTTCGCAGCCTAATTGCCCTCAAAGGCATCCAAACTTAAAGCAAAAAACTTAATGGAAAGATTATTCAGAATTTAAAATATCGAAAACTTTAATTAACTGGAATATCAGATCCGCCTTCCCTTTTTGGGAAGGCAGATTTTCGACGTTACGGGATCGTTAAAGATCAGAAGTTCGCGAGGACGCCGAACTGGAAGGAGCGTAGAATCACGCCCTGCTGTGTCCACGACGAGTTGTAGAGGTAACCCGAATATGTGGCCGTATCGATTGGCGCACGGAAGCCGAGCAGGTTGTAGACGTTGGCATAGGCGCGCCAGTTTTTGTTGAACGTATAGTTTACCGTCAGGTCCACGTCCCAGAACCCCTTTGTGGTGCAGCGGCCAGGGAGGTAGTTCGTATTGACGATCATGTTTGCGCAGCCAGTGCCGTAACTGCCGGAGACGTAGTCGTCGGCCACGTTTCGGTAACCGGACGTGTAATACACAGTCGGGGTCACGGCCAAGGATTTGTAGGTGAGTGTGTTCTGCCAATTGGCGCGCCAGCGCGGCGTACCTGAAGAGGATACAGCCTGATACGGCCCAATGGTTCCGGCATACTGATTAAGCGTACCGTCCGCGTTGCGCAGGTTGAAGCGGCGGACATAGGTTGCGTGGCCGTCCGAGAACAGGTGGATGTTGTGTAAGATTCCCGGCAGGGCTGTGTTAGCTTGGAACCCAAGGTCAAACCCGTCGGTCATAATACTACGGGCGTTGACGTAGCCTGTACTGACAATCGCAGGCGACGGCGCACCGTTCGGGAACTGGGTGTCGACTGGGTTTGCCGTAATATGCGTGCCAGCTGGGACCGTTGCATTGGCGGCAGCAAGACTGCCCGTTTGGGCGTAAGTAGCGGCCCACTGATTTGCAATCGAGCCATAGCCACTAGAAGAACCTGGGGTGATGTAGTTATCTTTTTTGATGTAATAATACGTCGCTGTTAGCGTCAGCCATTTGGTCGGAGTAAAGACAGGCCCGCCCGAAAAGTTAGTTGATGTTTCGGGGCGCAAGCTAGGATTGCCTGCGTTTTGCAGGCCGAGCGAATAGTTTTTCGCATAGGGGCTGAGTAGGCCGGAGGCGCTGGTATGCTGCGCAAGCCAAGTCGGGTCGGTGATATTGAAACCCGTGTAGCCGATCGTCGTTCCGCCGGTTTCAGCGAAGCTTGGGACGCGGAAACCTTTGGAGAATGTACCGCGCAGGGTAAGCTTATCGCTCGGTTTGAACTGCACGCCGACTTTCGGTGAAAAGTGCGAAAACCCTTCGGAATAGTGATCGTAACGGCCTGAAACGTCAGCATTCAGCATTTTTACGATCGGGGCGTTGACCTCGAAGAAGCCGGATTCGACCCAACGGTGGCCGTAGGCGCTGACCGGATTGATCGCTCCTGTCCACTGGTTCGCCGGGTTGGTGAGGTCAGCCGGGTTAGCGTTAGGGTCGTTTAGGTATTCATAACGTACATTGCCACCAATTGCGAGATGGAGCATGCCGCCTGGCAAATGGAACAATCCTTTAGAAATCGAGCCTTCGAGAGAATATTCCTTCGTGAGCGCATTGATTTGGTTTACCGGCGCAATCGAATTCAGTACTGATTGGGGCGTAGCCGATGGATTTGCAAAATTATATGAGCCGGTCGAAATGGCGTCAATCAGGCCGGAGAGCTTGGGCACGCCGGTGTAGGTCTGCTGAAGCGTTGTGTGCATGCCGACGAAGTTCGCGTCGTAGTTCCAGTCACTGCCCCAATGGGATTTTAGAAAACCAGAATAGCGCACAGAGCCACGGAAATTCTGACTAAATAACGAAGTGCGTTGGATGATATTCGGCAGTTGGCCGTAGACCCACGCCCGTTCGTTTTGGGCAGCGTACGGGTTGCTTGGGTTAAGTTGGCCGTTGGGGAGTAAGACCGGCTCAAACGTGGTGAGTGTGCTCGCAGTCTTGGCTTGGTTTTGCGAATAGGCAGACGCTGGAGCGCCCGTCGTTTGGGAAAGCACCTGCGAGTAGTTAAACATCGCAACGAGCTGCGACTGGTCGGTCACGTTGACGGTGCCGTGGATGGTCGCGTTGATGCGGCGCAGTGAAGGCGCGATTTGCGCGTACTGCTGAGCATTCTGTGAACAAACCTGCGACATTCCTTTGTCGCCGGTCGCCGCGGAGGTGTAGATGCCTCCGGTTTGGTACAAACCGCCGTTGGTGCAGCCCGCGGCCTGGTTTATAAGCTGGAGCGGACCGGTTCTGACGCCAGCAGCGGTAACGGCGCGCGCGGACGGCACGGTCTGACCGACATTGACCACCTGACCGCCCTGAATTGCGGAATTGATGTTTCCGTCGCTGCCGCCGATAGATGTCAAGTCACCGTTGTTGTACGGGCCCTGGAGCTGACGGTAGTAAAGCGGATCGTCCTGCTGATATTCGGAGTTAACGTAAACGTTGTACTTGTCCCGGTCGAGGTCGCCGAAACCGTAGGTCGCGTAGAGCTTCTGATGGCCGGCATCGCCGCGCTGGGACAGGCCGCCTTCGGCGTTGCCCTCGAAGCCCTTAATTTGCTTACGCGTGATGTAGTTAACCACACCCGCGACCGCGTCCGCGCCGTACGTTGCGGAGCCGCCGTCCTGCATGACGTCGATTGTCTGCATGATTGAGGACGGGAACCAGTTCGTGTCAACGAAGTTGCGCTCGCCGTCATCTGCCAGCGGGTAATAGGACAGGCGCTGGCCGTCCATCAGCACGAGCGTCGAGTCCGTTGACAGGCCACGAAGTGACGGGGCGGAAGAGCCAGGCGCAAAGCCCCCGCCGGCCGTCCAAGCGTTCGTTAAGTTGCCCGCGCCGTTCGATGACAGGAGTTGAAGCGCGTCCGACACGTTGTGGATGCCGCGCTGCTGGAGTTCGGCTGCCGTGATCCTAGTAATGGGAGAGGCGCTGCGGATGTTTGGGTCCCGGAACATAGAGCCCGTGACCACAACGTTTTCAGTGTGCGCTTCCTCAATCGAGGCAGTGTTAATACGCAATGCGTTTGAACGAGTGGTCTGCGGCGTTGTGACCTGAACGGGTGTGGCTGTAGGCATAGCCTTGGCGGGCGCAGTAACAACTGGACGTTTCGCATGAGCGGTCTTTTGATGTTTATGCACGGGAGCAGCTTCGGCGCTCAGCACAAAGTTTCCGCACAGGGCAGTGAAGAGGAGAAGTGCGGACCGGTTCCGGAGCAGAATTCGGTGCGACGTTTCATGCCGGGGAATGTTCATCAGGCGCCTTTGTCATTGCGGTTATGAATGCTTATGGATGAAATGTTTCTGGTCCGCCCTGCGTCGGCGTTGCTTTCCTGGGCATACGGATTTGTCAAAACTTTTCTAATTCGTAACAAACATTGTCATCTATTGTTGGGTCAAGCGAGAAAGGAGGATTTTAAATTGATTTGACACACAATGTTGCGGTTACGACACAACTTGCAACGCAATTTTATTGGGAACGGCTTCAAAGTCGACCATTCTACCTGGAGCCTTTTGTTGGTTTTGCGGCGGAATTGGTCTGATGAGTGATTTCAAGGGACGGCATTTTCGAGGTGACGTGATCCTATGGGCAGTGCACTGGTATTGCCGTTGCGATCAGCTATCGCGATCTTGAAATCATGTTGGTTGGGCGGGGCGTGAGTGTTGATCATTCAACGATCTACCGCTGGGTCTAGCGCTATGCCCCCGAGATGGGAAAGCGCCTTCGGTGGTATTGGAAACGCTCAGGGTTTTCCAGCTGGCGGGTTGATGAGATTCAACATCTCGGTCAAAGGGAAAGGGGCGTATCTGCACCGGGCGGTCGGCAAAGGGGGGGTGATACGATTAATGTCTTCCTCTCGCCAATCCGAAACACTAAGGCTGCCACACGCTTTCTGAGCAAAGCTTTGTACGGCTTAAAGAGTTGGGAGAAGCCATAAACAATCAACACGGACAAGGCGCCGACCTATGGTCGGGCCATCACCGAATCCAAGAAAAATAGTAAGTTTCCCGACACGATGAAACAACGTTAAGCCAAGTATCTGAACGATGTAATCGAGGCTGATCAAGCTGTTCCGTGGCTTTAAAAGCCTGAAAACCGCTTATGCGACGATCAGGGGTTTTGAGGTCGTGAGCACCCTGAAAAAAGGACAAGCTGAGCTCTTCCAGTCCCAAGAGGGTGTAATGAAAGAAGAGTGTCTCGTCGTGAGATAATTCAGCTTCTAAATCGTTTGAAAATCAAAACAAACAGGATCGATTCAACCCAAACCTACCTTTGCAATAGAGCCAATTATTTAACATCCCTTGCCGCCGCGACATCTCGCATCGTCCTGCCCGATAGCGTGCTAGGCTCAGGACCTATTGATTTGATTGCGGAAATCTGATTCAGGCTCTGTGAGGAGACTGAAGATGAGCGACCTGTTTTGGCTGACGGACGAACAGATGGAGCGTCTGCGGCCGTTCTTTCCCAAGAGCCACGGCAAACCTCGCGTTGATGACCGCCGTGTGCTGAGCGGCATCATTTTTGTGAACCGCAATGGTATGCGCTGGCGTGATGCGCCCCGGGAATACGGTCCGCACAAAACGCTCTACAACCGCTGGAAACGTTGGGGTGACATGGGCATTTTCATGCGGATGATGGATGGCCTGTCTGCTGCGAAAGCCGAGCCTCAGACGATTATGATTGATGCGACATATCTCAAGGTGCACCGCACGGCTTCGAGCCTGCGGCTAAAAAAGGGGATCCAGGCCGCCTGATTGGTCGCACCAAAGGCGGTATGAATACCAAACTCCATGCGGTCACCGATCAGAACGGACGACCGCTGAGCTTTTTCATGACTGCGCGGCAGATCAGCGATTATACCGGTGCCGCTGCCCTGCTGGACAGTCTTCCTGCAGCACAATGGATGCTGGGAGATCGCGGGTATGACGCCGACTGGTTCAGGGACGCCCTGGAAGAGAAAGGTATAAAGCCCTGCATTCCAGGACGGAAATCTCGCGGAAAACCGGTCAAATACGACAAGCGAAAATATAAACGCCGCAATCGCATCGAGATTATGTTCGGAAGGCTCAAGGACTGGCGGCGGGTCGCAACCCGCTACGACAGATGCCCGACCGTCTTCTTCTCAGCCGTCTGCCTCGCCGCAATCGTCATCTTCTGGCTATGAGTCCTGAGCCTAATTGTTATTGATAATGATTTATTCTTACCAGTCAGAGCATTTTGGCTGGCAACGAAATTTTCTCTGCAGACTGCAAGAGGGGACGCTTTCACATCGAATGGTTTCTATGTGCGCTTTGAGTCATGGCTGCAGCGCTGCGGGGTTGGCAAAAGCGGGGTGTAGTGCTCACCACATTGCATCAATTACTGGCCATGCCAGTTTATCAGAAATATAAAGATGCACGCGCGCAGTGGACCAAGAAAAGCTCGTAAGGGAGGCCATGGTAATGGTCTCGACTACTAAACCTATCCTGAAAAGTGTCAAACCTGATTAAAAAATGGGAGTTTAACAGGAGTTTTTATGATGGTTGGTGTCCACGGAAGGATTCGAACCTTCGGCCCCAGGATTCATACCACTTCGGCTTTCGCCGCCGAACTGCCTGTGCAGTTCGTTTGTGGTCTGGACTGTCTCTTCACCACGGCTAATGCCAAGGTGTTGCCCGTACAGTCTCTACACCTTCTTCCTCTTATGAGAGGAAGCTTGGCTCGGGATTGGCACGACCGTTAGTGCGGTCAGAGCGTTCCCCGAATTTGAGCAAATCCACCATGACGTTTCCGAAGCATGGCGCCCAATTCGAAACTAGGAATCCTGTGCTCTATCCTACTGAGCTACGCAGACACTAAGGGCTTTCTAATGGATGTAGGAGTATTCTACAAGAGGTGAATAAGGTGAAAAGTTTGCTAAAAGTTAATAATAAAAACCTTAGAATTGGCAGTTATTCGAAAGTTTTAAATAAACCGTCTACTATAAGCATTTGTTTTAGAAAAATTTTTATTGACCTGATGACAAATAATTGCATTTTTTTAATCTGGACTAAAAAAGTCCCAATGCGTTACATTTCGATGAAATTACAACATTGAATTACAACGCTGTAATGTAATATGTCTACCCCGATCAGATGTGGAATGAGGGAGAGCGATAGAAAATGGAGGATGCTGACTGTATGGTCCAAAACAAGCAATCAGTAGAGGACAATGTATCGTCCCCTGGACTTGACCTCGGGAGACGCATTCGACTTCTGCGCGAAATGGCTGGACTTAGTCAATTACAGTTGGCCCAGAAGGTAGGTATTTCTCGTTCCGCTGTTGCATTTTGGGAAACGGGGCGGGCCGGTCATGTCGGCAAGCATCTTGGCGCATTGGCAAACGTGCTTGGCGTCGAGCCTCAAGTGCTTTTGACGGGCATGGCTGCGAAGGACATTCCAGCAGTGCTTACTCCCGATGAGGATGTAATACTAAAGCTCTATCGCCAATTAGACCCGCTTATTAAGCTGCAAACTCAAAAATGGGTTGAACGCAGAGTTAAAGAAGCTAAGCAGGGCAAGTTTTCTGAAGAATGAACTTCGCAAGAGAAGTTAGGTGGTTAGGCCGGATTTAAAGCCCGGCCTTTTTTGTTATGCGGAGGTGTCAGGCCACAATACGGCCTGTGCGACTATGACGTCTTTGCCGTTAAAGGTGCAGGAAGGGGAGCCATAAAGGCGGTACCCAATTGCTAAAGCCTCCGAAATTCGGCGACAAAAGTTGGAATCATCTTTGCCCGTAATGAGGCGGTAAACTGGTTTACCGTCCGGTGGCGAGGTATTCATTTTAATTATCCCTTACTTGCGGCGGGCACGCTTGGCGGGTTTTTGTCCAAGAGACAGGGTCTTGCGGCCTTTCTTGGGGAATGAATGCGTTTGTGGCCCACGCTCTGAGCGTGCATTCTTCGGGCGAGAGAAGCCGCGGTTACGCTGTTGCTTCTGGCTTTCGCGCATGCGGCTTTGGGTCCGTAGGACTTGCTCAATCCAGTCATTGAGAATGGCGGTGTTGATTTCAGCATTCTCGCGGGCTGGGTAAGCGTCCGCAAAACGCAGGGCAAGCCAGCGCCACGCAACGAGCCGCTTATGGCGTTTTTCGGCACGCTCAAGCTCTTCACGGCTTGCATGTTCGGGGTGAGGCAAGCGCCCTGTCCCCGGCGGCGGCACGGGGCGTCCAGCCGCGTGGTCAGCTGCCCAAGCCGTAAGGCGTTGAATGCCGTTATCCCGCTCGTCGATTGGGCACATGGCGTAGGTCCAGCGTGCGGAGAGGTCTAAGCCCTCCACGCCTTCAAGCGCCGCGGCGATTTCAAGCGATTGTTCCATGTCTGCAAGACGGTAATTGGGGTCATCCGGCCGAAGGACCGCGCGCCTAATTCGCGTCAGGACACCGTAGAGACTGTCAGATTCAATCTCTTCTGCGACAACACGCACAATATCTGAATCTGGCTGCACAAGAGGGCGCAACTCTGTGATGGGTTCAGGAGGGGCGGCGAGCATCTGCCTTACGAAGTTGGGGCTTCCCCCGCCTGCCAGAATGCAGACAATGCCCTCTTCATGTTTGCCGTAGCGTCCTGCTCGTCCACCGATTTGCTTGACTTCTTGCGACGTCAAATCGCGTGTTTGTCGCCCGTCAAATTTACGCAGAGCGCTGAAGATAACACGACGAATGGAGAGGTTGAGCCCCATTCCTATGGCGTCTGTGGCGATAAGAATATCTGCTTTGCCGTCGTTGAAGCGCGCAGCTTCTGCTCTACGGACTTCTGGGCTAAGGGCGCCGTAGACGACTGCAACGCGTCGGCCTTGAGCCATGAGTTCAGCGCGTAAGTCCAGCACTTCTCGGCGAGAGAATGCAATAAGTGCATCGCCCGTTGTCAGTTCGGACAAGGCAAGAGGTGCGCCAGTCCTGAGCGGGCTTTTGCGTTCGAGGTGGATCTCATCGACGGGGTCGTCACAGAGTTCAGCGATGCGTTTGACGAGGGGGATGCAATCTGGTGCGCCCAAGATAAACAGATGGCGGGCGGGGACACCCATGATGGCGGCAGTCCATGCGGCGCCACGGTCTGGGTCCGCAAGCATTTGTGCTTCGTCAATAATGGCGACGTCCACGGGCTTATGGAAGGGGCACATTTCAACGGTTGCAGCAAGGTGGCGGGCACCGGGAACTTCAATGCGCTCTTCACCAGTGGCAAGTGACGCAGGCACACCACGGTTAAGAAGTGATTCACGGAATTCATGGGCTAGAAGCCGCAAGGGGGCCAATGCCAAGCCGCTCTCAGCAGCAGCCAGAGCATTGAGGGCTGTATAGGATTTGCCCGAGTTGGTTGGCCCTGTAACGAGTGTAATGCGGCGCTTCAGCGCGCGCGCAGTGCGGAAATGCGCGGCAAAGCGGTCAAGAGCTGCTACCCGGGCGATGGCTGCGTTCCCGGCTTTGTTTCCAAGGTCCAGAACTTCAGGGCGGCCTGATGACTTGATGCGCCACTCTGTGAGTTTTGAACGAATTTTTTTTAGTTCGACTGGGTCGAAGAAAAATAATTCAATACCGTCATTGCGCGTTTCGCGGCGCGCTATCGGGAGGCGATTTTCCGCAACCCAGCGTAGTGCTTCGCGGCGCGAACATTGGAGGACACCCGGCAGTTCATCAAAGCTGATGAGACTGTCTTCCCATGCGTTGAGGCGCGCCATTTCACGCGCGCGGCGTTCTTCTGCTCTTGCTTCAATATCCGCTTGTTCGCGGGCACGGCGTTCTTCCGCGAGGCGTAAGTCGTCTTCAAAGCCGAGGTCAACACTGCCAAAGGCTTGCGCTATTGAGCGCGATAACGTGTCAAACTGACGCGCTGAGAGGATGAGACCTGTATCCGTTAGGTCTGCTCTCACATCTTCCAGCACCTGACGCGGGGTGTCCCCCATTTCCTGCCAGCGGGTTGTGAGGGTGTCGTTCAAAGCGGTGCGGAGCGTATCAGCGTTGGCTCTGGGGTCTGTAATTCCGGCGACAGCGTCTTGTGTGTCGGCTTTTGTAACCCAAACCTCACCTGCGCGGCGCGCAGTGTTCATGAGTTGGGATGCCCAATTTTTGCGGCGCACGACGCATAATGCCTCAAGAAGGGCATCTGCTGAGAGTGTGTTGTCAGCATCAAGGCGGCGAGATGCTTGCCGCAGGAGGTTGGGGCGTTCTTTAGGGGTAATCGCTAGCGAGTCGCCAAAGAGTGCTTCGGCTGCGGCTAAAGCACGTTCAGCGGGAGAAAGCGGGGCGTCAGGCAAGATATCATTGGTCATGGGTTTATTACTGCGACATTCCCGTTTTTCGTTCAATCGCAATCAACGAAGTTCTCTTTTCCACGATCATGAAACGTATTCCCGATGCGGGGCGGGGTTTTCTCCTTATGAGTCTTTAGGCTACAACACTCGCCCCTAATCAGGCTGGCCAGTCCCGGTCGGACCTGTGATGAGTGCTATAATTTACTGGAGAGGGAGTTTCTCATGTCCCAGCCGTTGCCTTCTGCACCGACGCCTGAAATTGATGAGGCCCTGACGGGTCTGGTTCCTTATGAAGGGCACCCTCGGCAGTATCGCCTTGCTGAACCCAGCAAGGAGTATGGTCATCTGTACCCAGCAAAAGTGCTGACCGTTCATCATTGGACGGACCGCTTGTTCAGCTTCACGACTACGCGTGACCCGGGCCTGCGTTTTGAAAACGGACAATTTGCAATGATTGGCATTGAAGTTGAGGGCAAGCCTCTACTTCGTGCGTACTCTATTGCATCGGCCAATTATGAGGATAACCTCGAATTCCTGTCCATTGCTGTTGAAGACGGGCCGCTAACGTCACGACTGAGACACGTCAAAGTTGGTGACACGGTTCTAATTGGCCGTAAGCCTGTAGGCACGCTGCTGCTGGACAACTTGAAGCCTGGTCGTAATTTGTACTTCCTTTCTACGGGTACAGGCCTTGCGCCCTTTATGTCCCTTATTAAGGACCCTGAAGCTTACGAGCGTTACCAAAACGTGATCCTAAGCCACACGGTGCGTATCTCGGGCGAATTGGCTTATGAAAACCACATTCGTCATGAATTGCCGAAGCATGAGTTCCTTGGGGAAATGCTGGAAGGCAAACTGCGTTACTACCCAGCTGTGACGCGTGAAGAATATGCCGTGACAGATCGTATTACGACGCTCATTCGCAGCGGAAAGATCTTTAGCGACCTGAACATTGACGAGTTGGACCCTGAGCATGACCGCGTCATGATCTGTGGTTCTCCAGAGATGTTGGCTGATACAGAGAAACTTCTGGAGGAGCGCGGCTTTGAAGAAGGCAACATGAACCGTAAGGGTTCTTATGTCGTTGAGAAGGCCTTTGCGGAACGCTAAGGCCCGCATTTAAAGTATAGGTAACGCTGGCTCCTTATCTGTTGGAGCCAGCATAAAAACGAGGCCGGGACATGCAGGAATACGATCTTTTCGTCATTGGTGGTGGATCGGGCGGTGTGCGCTGTGCGCGTATCGCGGCTCAAAACGGCGCGCGCGTTGGAATAGTTGAGCGCCGCCATTGGGGCGGTACCTGTGTGAACATTGGCTGCGTGCCTAAAAAATTAATGGTCTACGCAGCTGAATATGGTCGTTCCGTCGATGATGCCCGCAAATATGGCTGGGACGCATCTGTGCATGGGCACGACTGGGCCTCATTTATTGCGTCTAAAGACAAAGAAATCTCACGTTTGAATGGGATTTATGTCTCCTTGCTGGAAAAGGCTGGTGTAGACCTTTTTACGGGCGAAGCGCGATTTATTGACTCCGAAACCATAGAGATAGGACCGTCCCCTCTAGAGCCAAACGCTAAGCCGCAAAAAATACGCGCCAAGAACATCGTTGTCGCAACGGGCTCCACGCCGACTAAGCCAAGTATTCCTGGTGCTGAGTACGGTATAGTATCGGACGATGCTTTCCATTTAGAAGAGCGTCCTCAGCGCGTTGCTATCATAGGTGGTGGCTATATCGGCGTTGAATTTGCAGGGATTTTTGCCGGTTTGGGGTCGTCGGTCGATTTGATTTATCGGCAAGAGCATCCGCTTCGCGGTTTTGACGACGAATTACGCACTCATTTAAGTGAACAACTCCCCCTCTACGGTATTAAGGCACACCCTCAAAAAACGCCTGAAAAAATTGAAAAAACGGAAACGGGCTACGCTTTGCACTTGGAGGGAGGGGCTGTCATTGAGGCGGATTGCGTTTTCTTTGCAACCGGACGGCACCCAAGAATAGAAAATCTCGGTTTAGAGAAGGCAGGTGTTGTTGTTAAAGATGGGCGCATTCCTGTGCGCATTATCAACTCCGCAACAAACGTCCCCGGTATTTATGCCATCGGCGATGTCACGGCCATGTATAATCTGACGCCAACAGCCATTGCGGAAGGGCACCTTTTGGCGGAGCGCCTCTTTGGGCAGGCCGGTCGTGAATGGTCTTTTGCTACGACGCCAAAGGCTGTGTTTTTCTCTCAGCCTTTAGCCTCCGTAGGTTTGACGGAAGAAGAGGCGTCAAAAAATCATAAGATAGATATTTACACGTCCAGTTTCAGGCCGATGCACCAGACATTGTCTGGCCGGGAAGGACGGGCTTTCATGAAATTGGTTGTGGATTCGGAGAGCCAAGTTGTGTTGGGCGCGCATATGGCGGGGCCTGAAGCGGCAGAAATTATTCAAGGTTTGGCTATTGCTGTGACGGCAGGGCTAACCAAGCGTGATTTGGACCGGACGATTGGGCTTCATCCCACCAGCGCAGAGGAATTTGTGACGATGAGAACGCCAACACGTCATGTTGGTGGATGATTTTCTTTGTAAAAGAATATCGAAATAAGTTAGGGTCCGTTATTAGGTGTATAGTTGGTTTAAAAAAAATCAACAAATACTTATATGGTCTGACAAAAAGTCTCATCTAGGAGCAATGATCGTGCCAACAGTTTCGTCAGGACAAATTGTTACGGTTCAGGACGCGCAGAGCAATTATCTGGTCAATGCCGGTGGCCAGTTGCGGGTGTCTTCGGGCGGGGTTGTAACCACGGTTGGGGTTTCTAGTGGCGGCCGTCTGGTCGTTTCGTCTGGTGGTACGGCGCGTAACGTCACTCTTTCCTCGGGTGGTACGAGCCGTTACAACAGCGCGAACGCTTTTGCGCAGATCGGTGCTGGCGGTACTGTCTCCGGCATTACGCTTTTTTCTGGAGCGAACATCAACAATAACGGTGGTACCATTTCAGGGGCTGTGATTTCATCCGGCGCCTTTATTCAGGATTTTAGCGGCGGCTTGGATGTTGGCGCTGTTGTGATGAATGGCGCTGAGTTGTCCATTCAAAATGGCGCAACGGCAAGTAATACGACTGTTTCTTCGGGTGGTATTCTTACGATCCATGCGTCTTCTACGATTACGGGTCTGAATATTACATCTGGCTCTTTGTTGACTTTTGCCAGCTACACGAACCAACCAGGATACTCAGCGACGGTTGTTGGTTCGACATTGCGGGTAATGTCTGCAGGTAAAATTGTCCAGCAGGTCGGTTTGTCCACAACCGCTTATGACGGTCACAGCTTCAATATTTCCACGTCAGCCAATCAGTACGATAGCGGAGACGTTCAGGTCGTTGTGTGCTATTTGCTAGGCACGGAAATTGCGACGGCTCTCGGTCATAAGACCGTAGAAAACCTTGTTGCTGGCGACAAAGTGCTGGTTCGTCGTGGTGACGAGTTGGTTGAAGAAGAAATTTCGTGGGTTGGCCACAAAACCGTACATGTCTCAGAAGGGCAGGATGAACGCTACCCTGTGCGGATCAAGGCTAATGCGTTCGCAGAAAATGTACCCAGCAAAGACCTTTTAGTCACACCAGAACACTGCCTGTACATTGACGGTAAGTTCGTGCCGGCGCGTATGCTGGTGAACGATCACTCCATCACAATTGATCGTTCCGCATCGACCTTTGAAGTTTATCACGTCGAGTTGGCTCAGCACGGCGTATTGGTAGCAAACGGCCTAGAGGCTGAGAGCTATCTGGACACGGGCAATCGCTCGACCTTCAAGCAGGATGGTGATGTTGCGGTGCTCTTTAAGGGGCGTGCGAAGACATGGGAGCGCGATGCCGCTGCTGCGTTGACCACAGAGCGTGCAGTTGTAGAGCCAATGCACTCCCGCCTTCTGGAGCGCGCTCGTGACATGGGCGTGCAGAGCGAAGTCTCCGACCGGGTCTGGACGAATGATGCTGACCTGCACCTCGTTACAGATAATGGCCAAGTGCTACGCCCAACCCGTACAGAAGGGCGCGTTGTCTCTTTCGCTATTCCTGCGGGCGTCGCATCAGCGCGTATCGTATCCCGCACTGTA
The DNA here is from genome assembly GCF_006542335.1 of Neokomagataea tanensis. Classification (GTDB taxonomy): domain Bacteria; phylum Pseudomonadota; class Alphaproteobacteria; order Acetobacterales; family Acetobacteraceae; genus Gluconobacter; species Gluconobacter tanensis. The sequence goes on from NZ_CP032485.1 coordinate 1,781,727, forward strand.
CGCCCTGCTGACGTGGTAGGCCCATTCCTTGATGACCGTCGTAAGCTGGGCGTCCTCATTGGCGACATGACCATCGTATCGGGAAACACGATTAGCCCTGTTACCGTGCACCTGCGTGAGCAGGAGTTGGATGGTTGGTACGGCATTGAAGGCGGTATTGTGCGCTGGACCAATGGTAATGCGCTTCTGACCTTCGGTGATGCGCAAATTGAGACCTTTGCTGACTTAACGATCACTGTTGCGGCGCAAGGGCCTTATATTCTTGAGCAGTCTGCCGAAGCTGTAAGTGCACTGAAAGCTTAAACAAATCTCCCTCATGTATGAGGGGTTATGAAGGGGCTTCCCTCCGGGGAGGCTCCTTTTTTTATGGGTAATATTTGGAAACGTAGCGTTTCCAAGGTTGTTGTTTTTTGGCATGGGATTTTACGCCAAGCTTTTTCTCATAAGCACGGCGGGAAGAGTACAGCCCGCATGATTATTAAGAAAGGCGCGTCACGTATGAAGATATTTACTGGTTTTGCTGCTGCTGTGGGTTTGGCTTTTGCGGCACCTAGTTTGGTTGATGCTCAAACCGTTACCGATCCGGCAAAAGTGCAAGCGGGTCACTACGCTGTTGAGGCTGGCCACACGCAAGTCGTTTTCTCAGTGCTGCATTTTGGGTTCACAAATTTTCAGGGTTTGTTTTCTTCAGCGTCCGGGACGCTGGATTTGGACAGCAAAGCGCCAAATGCGTCAAAATTTTCAATAACAATACCTGTATCTTCTGTTCAGACGACTAGTGATAAACTGACTGAGGAACTGAAGGGAGCACAGTGGTTTGACGCTGCACACTATCCGAGCGCCACTTTCGTATCAAAGCAGGTGCGCCGTGTCGGTCATGACGACGCTATCATCACTGGGGATTTAACGCTGCATGGCGTTACAAAGCCCGAAACACTGAAAGTGCATTTTGTAGGGGCTGGCGTTAATCCGTTGGACAAAAAATATACTATTGGTTTCGACGCCTCGGGGACGATTAAGCGCAGCGACTTCGGCGTAAAAATGTACGTCCCGTATGTAAGTGACGAGGTGCAACTGCACGTAGCAGGCGCTTTCGAAAAACAAGACTGAGCATGACTTGATCCACCGCCGGCTCTGATATGCTGGCGGTGGGCATGTTTGTTTACCAGCCGTTACCTTTTGGTGCGACCCAACCGTTACCGGTGGCATCTCCCAGTTGTCCTGATTGGACGTTGCTGCTGCCTTGGTAAGATGAACCAAATTTCGACAAATTGGCGCCTGTTACGTTGTCGCGCTCAACACCAGCAAGATGGTCTGGGTCCGGGCCATGTTGAAAGTCCGTGGAGGGAGTGTCCTGATAGCCGGGAGGTGGCGTGCGGTGTCCGCGGGCACGAAAGTGCTCTCCGCCATGGATTTGCTTATCGCTATCGGTGCTCGGTGCGGTTTTGTTGGTAGGCTGCACGGGGACAGAGCTATATGGGGCGTTGAAGCTAGTTGCTTGAGCCATTACCTGTCCGGTTGCTAAACCGGAGAAAAGCGCAACGGTAGCAGCGTACCGGAAAAGGCGGGTCATGGATAATTCCTTACACCAAAAGGTCTAGGTCCCATAATCGGGCCGGGAAGCTTTAGGTTCAAGCGGCGATTGCGTGATAAAGTTTGTTTTTTGCCGTTGGAGAGCAGTTTTTGGAGGATCTTTTCGCTTCTCTTCGTGAAAGGCGTACTCTTGGGGATGGTGCGGTGCATCTACCGGGTTTTACGACGGGGCATGATCGCGCAATTTTGGGTGCCATCGCCACGCTGGCAGAGCAAGCGCCCTTCCGCCGCATGACCGTGCCGGGAGGCGGGGTTATGTCCGTGGCTTTGACGAGTTGTGGGGATTGTGGCTGGTGCTCGGACGAGCGGGGGTACTGCTACGCGGCCAAAGACCCGCTTACAGGGCGGAGCTGGCCGAGTATGCCGAATGTATTAAAGGGCATTGCCAAGGATGCGGCTCAACAAGCGGGTTATGATGAGTTTGAGCCACAGAGTTGTTTGATTAATCGCTACGAAACTGGCGCGCGAATGGGAATGCATCAAGATAAAGATGAGGGGTGTTTGGAGGCCCCGGTTGTGTCGCTCTCTATTGGAATTCCGGCGCGCTTCATGTTTGGTGGTGTCGAGCGTGAACAGGCGGTTGAGGTGGTGGATTTGTACCATGGCGACGCTGTGATTTGGGGAGGCCCAAGTCGTCTCGCATGGCATGGCATAAAGCCCTTGCGGTCTGCTTTTCATCCTTTGACTGGTGCTCTGCGTTATAATCTTACCTTTCGTGCTATCGCTGAAGACACTTTTCGTTCATAAACGCGGCCTGTTTGATTCATTAACCCTTATTGGGAGGGCTTTTCATGCACCCCTCGACACCGACCTCAACGTCAGAGGCAAAGACGTTATGGTCACCTACAAGCTGGCGCTCAAAACCGATCGTCCAAGCTCCGTCCTATGAGGATGCGGCTGCGCTTGCTGCTGTTGAGGAACGCCTACACCGATACCCACCCTTAGTGTTTGCAGGGGAAGCCCGCCGCCTTAAAAAGCGTTTGGCTGCTGCATCCCGTGGTGAGGCTTTTGTGTTGCAGGGCGGGGCGTGCGCGGAAAGCTTTGATGAGTTCACGGCTGACATCGTGCGGGATACGTTCCGTGTGTTGCTGCAAATGGCGGTCGTGCTGACTTATGCCGCTAAAGTACCTGTTGTTAAAATTGGGCGTATGGCGGGGCAGTATGCCAAGCCACGCTCCTCCGCGACAGAAACCAAAGACGGCGTGACGCTGCCTTGTTATCGTGGTGACATTATCAACGGCCCAGCGTTTACGCCCGAAGCGCGTTACGCTGATCCGACCCGCATGGAAACAGGGTATTTTCAGTCCGCCGGGGTTATGAACCTGCTTCGCGCGTTTGCGCATGGGGGGTACGCAAACCTTCATGAAGTACACCGCTGGAACCTTGGTTTTGTTGAGCGCTCTCCTCTATCCGCGCGTTACAGCGATATTGCGCAGCGCATAGACGAGACATTATCTTTTTTACGGGCGTGCGGCATTGATGGAGCTTCTGCTCAGATCGATGAGACGGAGTTCTTTACGTCCCATGAAGCGCTGCTGCTGCCTTACGAGCAAGCGCTTACGCGTGTTGATAGCACGAGCGGTGAGTATTACGACTGTTCAGCGCATTTCCTGTGGATCGGTGACCGTACCCGTCAGCCAGATGGGGCGCATGTTGAGTTCCTGCGTGGTGTACAAAACCCGATCGGCATTAAGGTTGGCCCCACCACAACGGTTGGTGACCTTGAGCGCCTGTTGGATATTCTAAATCCGAATGATGAGCCGGGACGCATTTCGCTTATTTCCCGTATGGGGAAAGACAAGGTCCGTGATTTGTTGCCGCCTTTGTTGGATGCGGTAAATCGTACGGGACGTACGGTAACGTGGCTGTGCGACCCGATGCATGGCAATACGACGACAACAAGCAATAAAATCAAAACCCGCGCTTTCGAAAATATTTTGGGAGAGGTCCTAGGCTTCTTTGATGTATTTGCCCAAGCGGGGCGTCGTCCGGGTGGTATACACCTTGAAATGACGGGGCAGGACGTAACGGAGTGTATTGGCGGTGCCCAATGCTTGACCGAAGCTGACCTCGGAGATCGTTACGAGACGTTCTGTGATCCGCGCCTTAATGCAGAGCAGTCGTTGGAAATGGCATTTCTTTTGGCGCATGAATTAACGGCACGCCAAGGTTAATGCGGCTGGTCGGGATCATCTGGTCTTGTCAGGTGATCTCGACATAGCGAATTTTTGAGCGCGTAATAGCCAGCATAAATAACAGAAACGCTCTCACCGCGATCAGGAGACGGACGTTCATGGATACGACCAAAGCTTCCAGCAAGGCTGCCGAAACTTTAGCAAATGCTTACGGGGTGACGGGGCCGTTGGACGAAAGCACGATCCTGAGCCGGGCTGATTCATATTTCGGGCGCACGCGGCAAATCGTCCAACATTTCGGCGATTGTGATGTTACTTACGCCGTATTTATTCGTCGTCCTGTCATTGCGGCGTGTCGGCTGGCTGTAAGCTGGTTGCAGAATGTGGCGCAAGAGCAGGGCTTTGTTCTCGATTGCCGCGAAGTATATGCTGAGGGTGAGTGGGTTGGGGCAGGGGAGCCGCTCCTGTATCTGACGGGCTCGTTCGTAAAACTTGCGCCGCTCGAAACGCTTTTATTGCAAAAGCTAGGTGCTGCGTGCGTCGCTGCCCATAATGCCTACCAGATGTGTCTGGCGTTGCCTGAGGTGCCGTTCCTTGCCATGGAGGCGCGGCACTGCTCAGGCTACGAAATGCAAGAGCAAATGGGATATGCTGCGGGGGTTGGCTCTCGTGCAGCGCAACGTGAAGGAGCGCGGGGCTTTATTGGGAATGCCAATGATGCCACGGCAGGCTTCTTTGGCCTCGATAAGGGGCTGGGAACAATGCCTCATGCGCTTATTGGCTATGCGGGTTCGACGCTGCGAGCAGCGGAAATGTACGCAGAGGTTTTTCCTAATGACCCTCTGACAGTGCTCGTTGACTACTTCGGGCAAGAAATTACGGATACTCTGACGGTGTGCCAGCGTTTCCCTGAGCATGCGGCAGAGGGACGTTTGAGTGTACGCCTCGATACGCATGGCGGCCGTTTTTTAGAGGGGCTGGATCCTCAAAGCTCGTATGCAGTGTTGGAGCGTAATACGCCGGGTACGATACGACGTTACCGCTCAGACCGTGAATTGCGCGACTTGGTGGGAACGGGCGTTTCTGCGGCAGCAATTTGGCGTATGCGCGAAGCTTTGAATGAAGCAGGTTATCCTAACGTCAAGATTGTAGTGTCGTCAGGGTTTAATGTGGACAAATGTACGGCAATGCACGAGGCGCACGCTCCTATTGACGTTGTGGGTACGGGTTCCTTTATTCCTAATCATTGGTCAGAAACATACGCGACAGCAGATATCGTGGCTTATAATGGCGATCTGCGTGTCAAAATCGGCCGCGAATTCCTCTTGGGGAAAGTGCAGGCTGGTAAGGAGAAAGCATGAGCGAGACAGAAAGCAAACCTGCAACTCAAGGGTGGAATGTCCGCATTATAGATCACTCAGGTGCTTCTGAGGGGGATACGGTTGAGGAAGTGAAGGACTTCATGGACTTGGCGCACGCAAATGCTTACGCGCGCGCTTACGTTCGTGACAGCATTGAGCGTTGCCGTGTGCCGGGGGCGACCAGCAAAGAAGTGCTGGAAAGTTGGTTTGCTTTTGGTGAAAACGCCGAAGTGCAAGACGCTGGTGAGGATGCGTGGAAATCTTCGACCGAATTAGAAGATTTTGCAGCAAACCCGGCTTCCGCGCTTGAGAGAGATTGGCGTTCAATTGATCCCCGCCGTTTAGTTGGTGAGGATGAAATTGCTGGTCCGGCCGATACAGATGATGAAGCGGAAACCGATGACGACGATTGGGATGACGAAGATGCGCCCGATCTGCGCCATTAATTAAGCGACTGAGATGGATGCGAAGGCTTCATCATTGGTGCTGGCGAGTGGCTCTGCCGCTCGCCGCGCTTTGTTAGAAGGGTGCATGGTTGAGCATGCATGCCATCCAGTTGCTTTGGATGAGGAGAGCCTGCGTTTGGCGTGCCAAGCGCGGGGAGATACATTGGGGGCGACGGCCCTAGCATTGGCCGAAGCCAAAGCTGAAATGGCGTGTTCTGAATTGCCTGTGGGGACATGGGTTATTGGAGCAGACCAGATCCTCGACTTGGACGGGGAAGCTTTTTCTAAGCCAGTTGATCGCGCTCATGCCCGGATGCAGCTCCAGCGCCTGCGGGGCCGCTCCCACATCTTACAGACTGCTGTCGTCCTTTATCGGAACGGTAAAAAAGTTTGGGATGAATTAGCGGCGCCGCGTCTGACGATGCGCCAGTTTTCAGAAGAATTTTTGGACCACTATTTAGAGAGAGAAGGTGACTCTTTACTGGGTTGTGTCGGTGCATACCGGTTAGAGGGAATGGGCGCGCAGCTTTTTGAAGCGGTAGATGGCGCGCATGATGCGGTGTTGGGCCTGCCACGTTTGGGGCTCATGCGCGCTCTGAGGCAGGCCGGGGTATTAATGGACTGATAAAAGTTACCCAAAAAGACGTTTTATCTTTTTTGGGGCTTGTCATCCTCCGGTCATAACAGTATATCCGTCTTCATCGAAGCGCCGGAAGGTTGCAACGGTAAGGGGCCATAGCTCAGCTGGGAGAGCGCCTGGATGGCATTCAGGAGGTCGTCGGTTCGATCCCGTCTGGCTCCACCAAAATTTGGTGCGTTTACGCTGTACGTTAACAGCTTATTTGAAAAATAAGATACTTTATTGTTTAAAGCAGTGCTTGCTGAAAAGCATTGCGAGTATCGGTCTTTCTGACGTCGAGGAAAGGCTTGAGCGGGTTTCAAAAGCCGGTCGGGCTGGCACTTGGCGATTGCTGACCGTAGGGACAATGTCGCGAGGCTGGGCAGGGCCCAAACCTTCTGTTTCAGGCTTTTAGCTGGCCCGGATAATGGCCTGCAGACCGTGTATGTTCGTCGCGGTTGCGCAGGCTAATAAAATGGCCCGAACGATCTGGGGCATGTTGGCGAAACACGAGAATTATTGGGACCCGGTTCTGACTGTTGCGGGATGAGTGGACCTCAGCCGTAATAAGGAGAACTGGTTAAAGGAGGATGTGAGAAAGAGACGACCTGTATGAGCGTATGATCGAACCGATCCGGATCCAGAATACCAGCCAAGGGCTCAGCGTTTTTAAATACGGAACAGAGATTTGGACCCAATCCGCAGATCACCAGATCGGCTAGCGGCTTTTGTAAATGCCGCGCTCAAAGACCCGAGAGAAGACCGTAATCGATCACTTGCACATCAGGATCAGAAACTTCTTGCATTCCAAGCGGCAACCACAGAAGCCTAATGAAACGTCACTTTTGTGATATGATCATTAAAATAAAACCATTTTAATGTAATAAAAATTTACTCCAAGATCATACCAAGATGCTCGCCAAAACTGTTTTCCCTTTGCTCATGAATGCCCTGATCGCGTCTATGCTTGCGGTCAGTTTCTTCGTGATCACACTCCTTAATCCCTCAGCGCGCAGAGTCCGCTGGGTGGCGCTAAGCTATGGCATAGGCGTTTTGGAACCAGCGTTTCTTCTTGCAACCCTGTTCGGTGCCGACGAGCACATGATGGCCGTCTTCTCTGCCTGCGCTTTCCTTGTCGGCACCGGCCTCATGGCACCCGCCCTCGCAATCGTCCATGGCGGGCCACCCATGTGGCGCGCTTTCGCGGCGGTTGTCATACCGGGTGTGCTTTTCTACGCGTTTATCCCCAGCACCCCGCGGAGCTGGACGCTGCACGAATTAATCTTTCAGTCGTTTTATGCAGCTAACATGGCCCTATGCGCCTTGGCGACGGCGCGCAATGTACCGAAATCGACGATGGCTAACGCGCTTGTCATCGTCTTCATCATCTCTGCCATCCAGTTTGTCGCCAAACCCCTTATCGGCGGCTATACGGGGACGGACGGCATCGAAATTCACTATCTCACTTCTTTCTACGCGGTATGCTCGCAGGCGAGTGGCGGTATCCTCCTTGTCGCGGCCGGCCTCCTTATTTTGCTCCTCGTGCAGCAATCCCTCGTCCAGATGAACCACACTCAGGCCCGGATTGACCTACTCACGAACCTGCCCAATCGCCGCTCGGTCACGGAAACCTTTCAGCGGCTGACCAGCGGGACCAATCCGCCTCCTCTCTCCATCGCGCTTGTTGATTTAGACCACTTCAAGCGCATCAACGACCGTCTCGGCCATGAGAGCGGTGACGCAGTGCTGTGTCTAGTCGCTGAGAAATTGAGAGCGACGGGTCCTTCCGCTTCAGTTACGGCCCGGATCGGGGGAGAGGAATTCGTCTTGCTTCTGCCCGGCTGTACCGGCGAGCCTGCGCGGCTGATTTGCGAAAGTATGCGCCTGTCGGTTGCTGCCCTGAGTGTACCTATTCCGCATTCCACGAGCCGAATGGCCCTTTCGGTCAGCATCGGTCTGACAACCGTAGTGAAAGGCGAGGAGATGGCCGATGCCCTGCGTCGCGCGGATCACGCACTCTATGAGGCGAAACAAAGCGGACGAAACCGCTGTGTCGCGGCGCTCGAAGGATAATATCACATTGGCTTTGTTGCTAAGTTAGTTTTTCGGCGGATTCCAGCTCTATACGGAAATCCAAACGCGTATAAAAGCAGCAAGTTATTTATGTCGAAATCAACATAAAAACGGCAATTCTAAAACTTTGGCACAGGGCCGAGCGAGCTATGCGCACTGGGTTCCTGCACACCAAATATTTTGAATATCGTAGTCCGGGGTGATGCTGACAATGTCAGCTCTTTTGCCGGGTAGAAGGCTGCCGCGATCTGTCAGGCCCATGTATTTTGCGGGCGTCGCTGAGAGCATGTCTGATGCTTCGTGGAGTGTGGCACCACCGTGTGTGCAGGCGTTCTTCAGGGCTTTGTCGAGTGTCAGGACGCTGCCTGCCAAACTTCCGCATCCATCTGCCCCCATTCGGGCAATACCGTCTTTTACAAGTACATCTTGCCCTCCTAAAGAGCTTATACCATCTGCCAAACCCGTAGCGCGCATTGCATCCGTGATCAGAATCAGGCGTTTTTGCGCCGCTTTGCGTATTGCGGCAAAGCTGGCAGGGTGGACATGGTGTGTGTCGAATATGATTTCCATAAAGGCGTCTTCATCGGCCAAAAGGGCACCAACGGGACCGGGGTCACGCCCTCTTAATTCTGGCATTGCGTTAAAGAGATGTGTGCCGCCAATGACGCCGCCGGAGGCGCGTGCGGTGCGCATCATGTGCTGGCACTGTTCGCAGGTTGCGCATGTGTGGCCGATGCTCAAGCGAATGCCTTGTTGGGCCATGGCTGAAATTGCGTCGTCGCTGCAGCATTCAGGCGCCAGCGTCGTCAGACGTACGACATTGAGCGCGAAAATATCACACAATTCCTGATGACTGGGAGGAATTGCAAATGGTGGTTGGGCACCCAGTCGCTGCGGGTTGATGAATGGTCCCTCTAAATGGGCGCCAGGAATGCTGGGGCCGTTTGGGATGCCATATTGGGTTACGTGTTGGATGCCGCGTAGGGCATCCATAACTTCTGCCCAAGGGCGTGTGATTGTCGTGGGGTAAAGGGTTGTTGTGCCGTGGGTGAGATGGAAGCGTGCCATTTGTGTGACGGCATTTGCGCCATCCATTGCGTCTGCTCCGCCACCTCCATGGACGTGAAGATCGATAAAGCCTGGTAGAATGTAACGATCAGGCACATGCGTTTTTGGTTCAAAGCTTGAGATCAGTCCGTCACGAAGCGTAATTTGCCCTGGTTGGATGCCGCTTGGAGTGAGGATGTGGCCGTCAATATACATGGTTGCTCCGGGGTGGACTATTTACGCGGTGGGAGATGATTCAAGTCAGTGCGGATGCACCAAGCAAAGCTGCGTCAGGCCCTAGGGTACCGGGAACAACAAGCGGGGCATCTTGCTGGTGCAAAATGCGTTTGCGTACGGCATGATCAAGGGCACTTACCAGTTTATGTGCATTAGAAAGGCCGCCGCCAACGGGAATGATGGTTGCGCCCGTAGTGTTTATCACGAGTGCAAGGGCTGCAGATGTGTAGTTCAAGTATACGTCTATCGTTTTTGTGGCGTCGTTTTCTCCCGCTTCCCAAGCGGCAACGATAGAGTGGCTGTCGCATGGGGCAAAGCCATTCCAGAGATGAAGACGTTCCAGCCCTCGCGCACTACCGAAAGTGTCTAGGCATCCTTTTTGGCCGCAACCACAAGGAAAACAAGGGGTAGCGTTGGGGAGGTCAGGCAGGTGAGGAATAATCGGGGCATGGCCCCATTCGCCCGATACGCCACCGCCGCCAAGAATGAGTTGGCCTTTCCAGATCATACCGCCACCAACGCCGGTACCAAGGATGATGCCGAAAACATTGTCATGCCCGCGGGCGACCCCAAAATGGGCTTCTCCCATAACAAAGCAGTCAGCGTCATTAGCTACGCGCACTGTGCGTTTTAGGTGTGAGTTTAATAGAGATGCAAAGCTTGTCCCGTCCATGCAGGGAATATTAGCCGTGGTGAGTGCGCCAGTTTTGGGCTCTTGCGTTCCGGCCATGGCAATATGTAAAGGCACGCCGGGATAGGGAGCGGCCATGGAGTGCAGGCAGTTCAAAAACGCATTAAAATCGCGGGTGGGGGTAGGCTCTTTTCTACGGTTAGCGAGAGCATTCCTGTGATCAAGAACCGCAAAATCGATAAATGATCCACCGATATCGGCGCATAGAATGCGGGCTTGCATGCGTGGGTTGATCTCTCTGTGTGTGACGGCACGACTTTGTAGGCAGGCTTCTCAAGAAAAGGCAGGTGAGGCCATTTTTTTTCTACATTGTACCATGCGCTACCGCTAATTTGGCTTTGACCTACTTTAGGGTTCGTGCAGTCATGATTACAATACTTCGCAGCATAAGTTTGGGCTGCGGGGCAGCATCTTTCGAAAACTTAGAAAATATTTTGATCGTGTAATGTGATGGCGTCCGTTGAGTGCAGGTGGGCTCTACGCGTGACAGGGGAAGGCGAAGATGAAAATTGTTATTCTGCCTGATGCTAGAGCTGTCAGTTGCGCTGTAGCAGATATTATAGTGCAGGAAGTCCGGCGCAATCCGCAAGCTGTTCTTGGCTTGGCAACGGGGAGAACGATGGAAGCAATTTACGCTGAACTATGCGCCCGGCATAAAGGTGGTATTGCTGAACTTTCTAATATCAGTAGTTTTAATTTGGACGAATATGTGGGGCTGTCGGAAGAAGATCCCAGATCATACCATTATTACATGCGGGAAAATCTATTTAGCACAATTGGTATAGAGGCAAATAAAGGGAGGCTCCCCAAGGGTGCAGCGCATGACCCCGAACAAGCAGCAGCAGAGTACGATGTGGCACTCGCGGCAAGTGGTGGTGTGGATATGCAACTCTTAGGGATAGGAGAAAATGGTCACATTGGTTTTAACGAACCGCTATCCGGATTGAGCACACGTACCCGCGTGGTAGCTTTGGCTAAAGCGACCTTGGAGCAGAATGCTAAAATGTTCGGTGGCGATTATAACAATGTCCCGAAGCAAGCGATTACAATGGGTATAGGAACTATTCTTGAGGCAAGATCCATTTTGCTTGTAGCGACGGGGAGCGCCAAGGCACGCGCCGTAGCGCAAAGTGTTGAAGGAGCGTTGAGCGCATCTATGCCGGGTTCGGCCTTACAATTACATGCAAAATGCATTGTAGTGCTTGATCAGGGCGCTGCGTCAGAACTTGGCCAGCGAGAGGCCAGCGAGAGGCCATAGAGTGGCAAATGAAATATGATCCGGAATTATCTGGCTTAATAAGGCAGTATCAAGCATGACCAATATGTCTTTGCAGCCGAAGGCGCCATTATGGCCTTTGGGGCTGATGGCACTTTTGTTTTTTGTTGTCGGATTTGTGACGTGGGCAAACGGCCCGCTTATTACTTTTGTGCAGATCGCTTTCCATATTAGCGATTTTCGTGCGTTTCTTGTGCCTGCTGCCTTCTACCTGTCTTACGTTGTGTTCGCGCTTCCTGCGTCTTGGGTGGCGGAACGGTGTGGGATGAAGCGCGGTATGGTGTTGGCCCTGTTGATCATGGCGCAGGGCATTCTGACGTTCGCACGTTTTATTTCGTGGCAGGTTTACGATGCCGCTCTTGTCGGCTTGTTCATTTTGGGAGCAGGGCTTGCGCTCTTGCAGGTGACGATCAACCCCTATGTGAGCTTGCTTGGCGCGCCGGAGCGCGCAGCGCAACGCATTGCCATCATGGGTATATGCAATAAGTTTGCGGGCATATTAGCTCCACTCGTTCTTGGTACGCTGGTTATGCACGACATAAGCCATGTGTCTGCGGAGCTTTCTCAGGATATTTCCCCTGACCATAGGCATGCAATCATCGCGCATTTTACATATGGTTTGTTTGGGCCATATCTGGGTTTAGCGGGATTATTAGTGCTGACTGCGCTTGTTGTGGCGCGTGCCCCGCTACCTGAGCTGCAGGCAAGTCGAAAAGAGGGAGCTTCGATTGAAAAAGACACAAAGAAGCTCTCAGGCAGAGTGCTTTTTGGTGCGATGGCGCTCTTTATGTATGTCGGCGTTGAAGTTATGGCAGGGGATGCGATCGGAACATACGGCCGTAGCTTTGGCTTGCCGATTGATCAGACTAAGTTTTTGACGTCAGCGACATTGGCCTCAATGCTTTTAGGTTATATCTCCGGCATTATTGTGTCTCCGAGGTTTTTGGCTCAGGAGGTCTATATGGTCATGACCTGTGCTTTAGGGACGGTGTTGGCCTTGAGTGCATGGATGACCGGCGGATATACGTCCGTCTTGTTGGTGGCTTTTTTGGGCTTTGCCAATGCCATGATTTGGCCGACCCTATTCCCTTTGGCGATCAGGAATTCTGGTTCAGCGGCGGCATTCGCATCATCGGTCCTGATCATGGCAATTTGCGGGGGCGCATTATTGCCGCAAGCATGGATATTGCTGAGCCACAGCATAGGTTTCCAAGCGGCGTTTAGTCTTATTGCTTTGGTTGCCTACGGGGTTATTGGAAGTTACGGTTTTTATTGGCACAAACAAGATAAAAAGTCCTCGGGCTAGAGGAGCTAAGGGGCCTAAAGTTAGCAAGCGCAGCATGCTTTAGCGCTATTTTATGCAGCCATATGGGGGCAACTGCGATACGTGATCCTGCGATGAGTTCGGCGGGATTACAGTCAAAGGATCAGTACCGCAGCCGTAAAGTGATGCTCTGCAAGTGCTAGTCGTTTAAGGTTTTATCGCTGGTTTTTTAAGTGGATACCCAGAAAAATGTCGGTGCATTCTCAGTGCTAATGCATGGCTTGTCGGGTCGCCTGATATTAGAAAGGCTGTCGTCCAAAAGCGGATAACACGTTGACTTTGGGTGATTACCGCTCCCAATTGTGCAGCGGGCGTTGCGCAGTAGAATTTATGTGCGGCTATTTTCGGGAGCTTGTTTTGGAAAGAAAATAAATTGCTTTGCCGTCCCCTATAAAATAGTCTTTCGTAGGAACATCCCCGAGAGCGGCACATGCATCTTACTGATATTCTTATTATTTGTGCTTATCTCGTTCTTTTGCCCTGCGTGACAATTATTTTATCACGTAGGGGCAGCGCTCAGGATTTTTTGTCAGCCCATCACGATCTGCCTTGGTGGGCAATCTGCTTATCGCTTGTTGCGACTGAAACATCGACGTTAACGTTTATTAGTGTTCCCGGTATTGGTTACACGGATGGTCTTGTCTTTGTAGGTTTGGCGGTCGGCTATTTTATTGGTCGTGGCATTGTCGCACTTTGGTTTTTGCCGCTCTACGCACGCGGAGCAATGACAAGTGCTTATCAGTATTTGGGCGAAAGATTTGGCTCTAAAGTGCAGCATGTTGCATCTGGTGCGTTCTTAGCCACCAGACTTGTCGCTGAAAGTGTGCGTTTGTTGGCAGGAATGCTGCCATTGGTCTGGCTCATGGGGCAGGCGGGTATTGCGGTAAATCAGGTAAGCCTTTTGTGCATCATTATGGCTGCGACACTCGTATACACGCTCTTTGGTGGTTTGAGGGCGGTAGTTTGGTCGGATGTAATTCAGCTTGTATTATATGCTGTCGGAGCCGTGTTTTGTGTCGGTCTGTTATGGCCGAAAATCTCGAGAGGTGATTGGGCGCTGGCTTCTGCCTCGGGTCATTTATCCTTATTCCACCACACACATCACGTGCTCTCAGATCCGTTCACACCTCTCGCGGCTGTGGTTGGCGGAACCATTTTAACGGTTGCATCACACGGAACCGACCAACTCCTTGTACAGCGGTTACTTGCGGCTGGAAGTTTGCGTTCAGCGCGGGCTGCGTTGATTGGCAGTGCGGTTTTGGTTGGTGGGTTGTTTGGGGTTCTGTCCCTGATTGGGGTGCAGTTATGGTTGGTTCACGGGGGTGTCCCGCTAAGCGCGTTGGGTTTGAAATCAGATGATCTATTCCCGCACTTTATAGCCACAGGGCTGCCCGCAGGTTGTGCTGGGCTACTTGTGGCAGGTGTGCTGAGCGCGACGATGGGGTCTTTGTCCTCGACGTTGAATGCGATGGCAGGTGTTTTGCTAACGGATTTTGGTGAAAAACCCGGCGCCCTGCTTAAAAAACTAACGAAGGCGCTGCATCCGCGCGGTGGCGCGCTCGTAGCAGCGCGATATGCAACGGTTTTTTGGGCTTTTGCTTTGGTATTTTGCGCGTTGTTGTTGGGGCATTCTGACCGCTCCGCCGTTATCATTGGGTTGACTGTCGCGGGTTGGTCTTACGGTCCTACGTTAGGGGCTTTTTTGTATGGGATGTGCGTACCAACCGCGACGGCAGGCGATGTTCTAAAAGGGTTATGGGCTGGGCTTATTGGAATGGCAGCTTTTATGGGAGCGTCACAGTTGTGGGGCTTTAAAATTGCTTTCCCGTGGTTGGTCCCGCTGGGCGTGTTCACGATGTTTCCTGTTGCTTGGTTATCGACAAAATTGGCGAAACGACCCAAGATCGACCTAGATTCAGATAAAATTTAGTAAGAAAGTCCATCACAGCCATGACCGAAAGCCTTTCTGTAACAGGTACTGAGCGCCACGATCCACGCTATGCGGATATTGACGTTTGGCCGACGGGGGCCATACTGGATGCGCTTGCTGAAGCCCAAATGACAGCGACTGCACTGGTTCGTGCTGCAGTGCCTCAACTCGAGAAAATTGTTGACACGGCTTTGCCTGGATTACAGCGCGGTGGGCGTTTGTTTTACGTTGGCGCAGGAACGTCCGGTCGCATCGGGATGCAGGATGGCGTGGAGCTGACGCCGACTTTTGGTTTGCCGCCCGAGCGTTTGGTTCTGCTCCTTGCAGGTGGGGCGGGGGCGCTTTTCCAAGCTGCAGAAGGGGCGGAGGACCAAGAAGAAACGGCCCGAGACGAAATTATGGCTCATCAGCCAACAGGAAATGACGTCGTGTTTGGCATCGCAGCGAGTGGGGGTACGCCTTATACCTGTGCTGCTATTGCTGCTGCCCGTGCGGCCGGTGCAATGACTGTTGGCATTGCGTGCAACGCCGAGGGGCGCTTGCTGCGCGAGGCAGAATATCCTGTTGCGATTGTTACGGGGCCTGAAGTTGTTGCCGGTTCAACCCGCCTAAAAGCGGGTACGGCCCAGAAGTCTGCACTGAACCTGCTTTCTACGACGCTGATGATACGCTTGGGCCATGCATATCGCGGTTTGATGGTCGACATGCGTGTGGTGAATGCGAAGTTGGAAAAACGAGCCGAAAGTATGGTGCGGACATTGGCAGGTGGCACTGAAGCAGACATCAAGGATGCCCTGAAAGGTGCAGGTAAGAACGTCAAACGCGCAGTGCTGCTCCGTCACGGTTTGACGCTGGAGACGGCAGAAATGGCTTTAAGCGAAGCGCAGGGCGATTTGAGGCTCGCACTGAACGCATTGAAGGCAAAAACATCCTCTGATTTTTGAGTTTTGGTCGCGTCCAGGCAAGTATTGTCTGGGTGTGAACAGTGTTGCGATTAAAGGTGGCGTGAAAAGGCATGGTGCAGTCATTGCGTGTGATCGGCCTGATGAGTGGTACCTCGTTGGATGGGGTCGATGCGGCGATTATTGAAACCTGTGGTGAAAAGGTTTCATGGCGCGGTCCGTCTTTGAGCTTGCCTTACGCCCCTGAGTTACGTGCGAAGGCGCGGGAATTGTTAGAGTGTGCGGCTTCAATGGCCGCTGATGATCCGCAGGTGTGTGAAGTCGAGCAGGCTTTGACGGCCCGGCACATTGATGCGGTAGAAGCGCTGCGGGGGCAAATTGATGGCCGGGTGGATTTAATCGGTTTTCATGGTCAGACCATTTTCCATGCACCGGCTGAGGGGCGGACTTGGCAAATCGGTGATGCGGCAAAGCTATCGCGCGAGACAGGTCTGCCGGTTATTCACGATTTTCGTCGTCAGGATGTTCGTTCAGGCGGAGAAGGGGCGCCGCTTGCGCCGTGGTATCATGCGGCACTTTTGAGCGAGCATGCCGGGCCAATCGCAGTGTTGAACATTGGTGGCGTTGCGAATGTGACGTTTATCGGGGCAGATGGCCAAATTGTTGCGTGTGATACTGGGCCGGGTAATGCTTTGATTGATGACTGGGCCATGCGTCATACGGGTGTGCCGTACGATAGAGATGGCGCTTTGGCAGCAGCAGGCAGTGTGCATACCTCAATTGTTGAGCATTTGTTGGATGCACCTTTTTTCGTTAAGTCGCCCCCAAAATCGTTAGACCGGCAAAGTTTTGCCCATGCTCTGCATGCGGTGGAGGGCCTGTCGGTACAAGATGGAGCAGCGACTTTAACGGCGTTTACGGTTGAGGCTGTGAAACGCACTATTCTGCCAGCGGCCCCGAAGGCTTGGTATGTGTGCGGAGGTGGGCGCAGGAACCCCATGCTTATGGCGGGTCTGGCGGAAGGGTTAGGCGCGCCTGTTCGTTCCGTTGAGGCCTTAGGCTGGGATGGGGATGCGCTGGAAGCAGAGTGCTTTGGATATTTGGCGGTGCGGAGCTTGAGAGGCTTACCGTTGTCTGCGCCGGGTATCACGGGGGCGCCCCGGCTTGAAACAGGTGGCATCTTGACGTGTGACGGTATCCGCCCGCCACGTTGGTTGACTGGCGATTTATAAGCCGCACGGTTGGCCCCTTGGGTTATGGGGCTGAACAACGTTGCGGTGCATGCTGGCAGAGGCACCGCAAAGGTCTGTGCCGCTAATTGGGTTTATAGGTCATCCGCTGGCACGCCGTAGTGGTCGGCAAAGTGTTTGCCATCAGCCCCCCAGCTATAGCTTTTTTCAGGGAAGGGAAGCATTTGGGCATTCCATTGAGCCCAGTCGCTGCGGAGCTTCTCAAAGATTTCCGGGAAGCGTGCTTTTAGGTTTGCGCGTTCTCGCGGATCTGCGACGACATCGAACAGAAATTCATTTGAGCCAATTTTAAGGTACTTATAGTGCCCTTCCGTTTGTGCGTGTTGATCGTTCTTTTTGTAGCGCCAAGAGAATGTCCGATCTTCGCGTTTTGCTGGATCGCGCAAAAAGGGCCCAATATCACGCCCATCAGGGGCGAAACTTTGATCGGGCGTGACGCCTGCGGCAGCGAGGAAGGTTGGGAGCCAATCCATTGTTATAACTGCTTGCTCGCTTTCGCTGCCCGGTTGAATAACGCCGGGCCAGCGTATGACAGCGGGTACACGTAGCCCACCTTCGAGTAACTCGCCCTTCATGCCGGTAAATGGCCAAATGTCAGAGAAGCGCTCACCGCCGTTATCGCTGGTGAAAACTACGAGGGTGTTATCGCTGATGCCTAGGCGGTCAAGTGTTGCAAGAACACGGCCGATCTCGTCATCCATGGCTTTAACCATGCGGCCGTAGGTTTCCTGAGTTCCACCATCAAAGTCACCGATATTGCCTTTAATCCGCTTGGATTCAGCTTCGTCTCCCGGGCCTTCCCATGGCCAATGAGGGGCGTTGAAATGGAGGCTTAAAAAGAAAGGTTTCTGGTGTGTAGAGAATTCTTCCAGCAATTGCGTGGCACGATTTCCGAGCAGTGTCGTCAGGTAGCCGTGGTCATGTGTGAGGTTTGCATCGTCGTAAAATTGGTCATGGCCGGGCTTGGCTTGGTGGGTGAAATAATCAGCGGCGCCACCACTAAAACCGTAAAAATGTTCATAGCCGCTTTTCAGTGGTCCGAAGTTAGGAGGAGAGCCAAGATGCCATTTTCCGACAAGCGCGGTTTGATAACCACTACGGCGCAGCTGTTCTGGGAGTGTAGGTAGTCCCGGTGGCAGGCCAAGGTCTTTCCGTGCTGAGAAAGCAATGGGTTCTTCCAAGCCGCATGCTAAGCGGTCCTGATAGCGGCCTGTGATAAGGGCTGTGCGAGTGGCGGAGCAAACTGCGGAATTGGCATATGCCCGCTTTAGTTTGATGCCTCCGGCTGCGATACGATCAATAGCGGGGGTGGTAAAGCCGGGATTGCCTAGGCAGGAGACATCTGCGTAGCCGAGATCATCCGCTAGTATAAAAACAATGTTAGGCCGTTTCACATCTGCAGCGTGTAGCGGGGGAACAAAAGCACTCAAGCTCAGGCTTGTCGCACCGGCGAGGAAATGGCGTCTTTTTGTAAAATTGGGCATGAGATTAACCTTTTGCGTAAGGGTTGAAGGCGTTTGTGAAAAGAGTTTTGGTATTGAGGGACGCTGTGTGCGTATCGCCCCGCCAGCCATACCAAGGTTGAAACCGCGCGAAATCC
Source organism: Neokomagataea tanensis (assembly GCF_006542335.1). Taxonomy (GTDB): domain Bacteria; phylum Pseudomonadota; class Alphaproteobacteria; order Acetobacterales; family Acetobacteraceae; genus Gluconobacter; species Gluconobacter tanensis. The sequence continues at coordinate 1,800,211 of NZ_CP032485.1, forward strand.
TGTTCCGTAATATAACCACCAGCTGTAACGACGCTTGAATTTTGCCAGTACTGTGTGGGGAGAATACTTTCGCCGCGTTTGCGTGACTGAATGATGCGCGTCATGAGAGCTATCACTTCAGCGCGCGGGTTTGTTTGTGACCAGTGAATTGCGCGCGCGCTTGCCTGTACAAAAAGGGCAGCATCGTCCGGGTGGTCTCGAAGGTAGCTGTCGCGCAGTATGACGCTGTCCAGATTAGCAGGGCCGTACAGTGCAATATCGGTGCTGAGCTCGCGCAACGCCCCGCGCGCCAATGCTGTATCACGGAAAAACGTTGATAACACCGCTGCATCGACGCGCTGATGCCTGAGGGCTGCTTCCATGAGAGGAGGGGGACAGCGACAAGGGTTACTTGTTCGATTTCTTCCTGGCTCAAGCCAGCAGCAAGAAGGTATTGGTCTACAAAGCATTCTTGTTGGGCGCGTAAGGTGTTGATGGCTATGGAGCGGCCAATCAAATCACGTGCAGTTTTGATTGGGGAATCATTACGCACAAGGATGCCTGTGCACTCATTTGGTGCGGCTCCACCATAAGCGTAGACGGCTTTAACCTGTGCTCCCGCCCCAATCATTTTCATGATAGGACCATTAAAAGCACTCGCAAATTCTGTATCTCCCGTCGTTGCAGCCTGCAAATCCACCGGGCCACTTGCAGTGTTGCCGACCCATTGCAATTTGAGCGGCCCCAAGTACCCGAGGGCTTCAGCGAGTTCAGCGGCGAGTACCGTTCCAGCCCATCCTTGATAGCGCAATACCCCCTTTTGTGCAGGGTCCAAGCCGTATGCCGAGGCTTTTCGGACCAAGAAAGGGGCGCTCAAGAGGCCTATAAATTTACGCCTTTTAATAGTTGTATAATCCATAAGCATATTTTTCTTTCGTTATTTATCTAATTTACCTTGACTCATATCATTATGAGATATCAACATAACACAAGAGTAATATTTAAATTGCACAAAGAAAGGAAGAGGAATCGTGCCGACACCAAGTCTTGCTCATCCGAAGCTCCGCTTTGACGCGGTAACGAAGTCTTTTCCCCCCAGTGCAAAAGAGACATGTTCCACTATCGTTTTGGAGCATTTAAATCTTACGCTCCAAAATGGTGAGTTTCTGGTTGTTGTCGGTCCAAGCGGGAGCGGTAAATCAACCTTGCTGGACTTGGCTGCGGGGCTTTCCTCACCGACGGAGGGACAAGTCTTACTGGATGGGCGTTCCGTCGTGGGGCCGGGCCCGGATAGGGCGGTAGTCTTTCAAAACTACGCTTTATTCCCGTGGAAAACCGCGCGTGAGAACATTGTGCTTGCGCTTGATGCCGCGGGAATTGAGCGGCGTGAGCAAAAAAGTAAAGCAGATCAGGCCTTAAGTTTGGTTGGCTTGAGCCATATTGCGGATCGTTATCCGCATCAGCTCTCAGGCGGTATGAAGCAGCGCGTTGCTATTGCGCGCGCACTTTCGGTTGAGCCGAAGGTATTGCTCATGGACGAGCCATTTGGCGCATTGGATGCGCAAAGCCGAGAAACGCTGCAAAGCGAATTGCGGAGTTTGTGGCGGCGTACGGGCATGACCATTATGTTTATTACGCACGACATTGATGAAGCGCTGCTGCTGGGCCAGCGTATTGCCATTCTTGGGGCCTCACCGGGGCGCGTTGTGGATGTTTTGGACTTACCGTTTGCTGCGGATAGTGACATCGATACGGTCCGCGCATCGGCAGAATACGTATCTCTACGCCATTACATACGTGCTAGTTTAGCGCCAAGCCATGCCCTGCATCGTGGAGGTTTGGCATGAACACCACGACCTATGATGATGCCGCTGATGTACACGGTGAGGCGCAGCGTAAAAGACATCTGAGCCTACCAAAAGTGCCATCCAGAAAAGTATGGCGAGGGCTTTTGGGTATCCTGGCGTTGCTTGTTTTGTGGCAGGCTTTGCCAGAAATCGGCGTGCTGGACCCGCTTTTTGTCCCTCCGTTATCAAAGGTTCTTGCCGCTTTATGGCAGATGGCGAGTAATGGGCAGCTCTGGCTGCATACTTCGTCCAGTCTTTCACGTGTGTTGCCGGGTTTGGCTCTTGCGCTTTTGCTGGGAATACCGGCGGGCTTGTTTGTCGGTACATCAAAGGCCCTGCGTGAGACGATCGGCCCTGTGCTGGAAATTTTGCGCAATACGTCAGCGTTGGCTCTTTTGCCCGTATTTACGTTGCTTCTGGGAATTGGCCAGTCATCCAAAGTGGCGATGGTATTTTACGCAGCAGTTTGGCCAATCTTTTTAGGTACGATTAACGGAGTTCAAGGCGTGGACCCGTTATGGCTGAAAGCAGGCCGGTCCATGGGCTTGAGCCGCCAAGGATTGTTTTTGCGGGTCATTCTTCCGGCGTCTTTGCCCAGTATTTTTACAGGGGTACGCCTTGCTTCTGCGGCGGCACTGCTGGTGCTGGTCGCAGCCGAAATGGTCGGAGCCCGTGCAGGGCTTGGATACTTGGTGAATGCCGCCCAACTCGATTTCGATATTCCGCAAATGTACGCGGCCATCTTCGTACTGTCCGTCATAGGCGGTGGTGTGAACTTTCTTCTGCAGCGTGTGGAAAGCAGTTTGACGCGCTGGAAGTCGGCGTAAAGGCGCTGATCTCGTCCCTTTTATTCATTTTTTCAAGGAGTTTGTTCTCATGTCAGAAACACTAGAACCAAATGCCGCACGTGTTGCTTCTTCCTTGAAGATACGCCGCGTTGCAGGGGCATTGGGCGCAGAAGTTCAGGGTGTACGCCTCAGCGCTGATTTGGATGAGGTAACATTTACTGAAATCAAGCAGGCTCTGAACCGTCACAAAGTTTTATTCTTTCGGAATCAAAACCATTTGGGGGATGAGGAGCAGGAAGTTTTTGCGCAGCGCTTTGGTACGGTAGTACCGCACCCGACTGTTCCGTCTGCGGAAGGAACGCGCGCGCTTTTTTCGGTAGACAGCAAACAGGGTGCTCGGGCTGATAGCTGGCACTCAGACATGACGTTTCAGCCTAACTACCCGAAGCTTTCCCTTTTACGCGCCGTCGTTACCCCAGAAGCAGGGGGCGATACGGTTTGGGCGAATACGACGGCAGCTTATGAGAACCTGCCTGAACCTCTAAAGCGCCTAGCAGAGTCGTTGCGTGCTGTGCATACGAATACGTATGATTACGCTTCAAGCCGCGCGACGGTGAGTGCAAAAGCCTTAGAGTATCATGGTGTTTTCACGCGTGAGAATTACGAGACAGAACATCCTGTTGTTCGTATTCACCCGGAAACTGGCGAGCGAACACTACTACTCGGGCATTTTGTTAAAAAATTCCAAGGTGTGAGTCTGCGTGACAGCCGGCGCATCTTTGAGCTTTTACAAGAACATGTCGTTTCCCAAGATAATATCGTGCGCTGGAGTTGGCAGCCGGGTGATGTTGCGATTTGGGATAATCGCGCAACGCAACACCGCGCGATCAACGATTACGGCTCTGAACCGCGTTTGCTGCGCCGTAGTACCGTAGAGGGTGAGACGCCGGTAGGCCTAGATGGGCTTGAGAGCATCCCGCTAACCACCCACTGAACGGCCAGTTTCCTGCAATCAAGGCGCTTGGTTGCAGGCCTGTTTTTTTCCCAAATAGAGATGCTTCAATGATCTGTCCTATCTGAGACGCAATCTTGACCTGACAAAACGCAATTTCCTTCGGCAGATAGTGACATATTTATTATGAAAAAATACACGCTCTTAGCAGCGACCACATTGGCGTCTTTTCAGCTTGCCTATGCCGCGAAAAAAACTGTCGATGCGTCACATCGTGTCGAGCAAATCAGCGTTACGGCTAGTGCCAAACAGCGTGCGGCGCATACGATTGATCGTAAAACGCGGGAGCTGCAAAACGTCCCGCAAGCTGCAACCCGGGTTGATGCCCGGCAGTTGAAGGCGGAGCATATAACAAATTTAACGCAGGCAACGCGTTTGCTGCCAACAGTGCAGTTCAACATCGCCAATCCACGCGTTTCGGCCATCAATATTCGCGGGCTGGGTGCAGCTGGAACGGGGGCAACGGATGGTATTGAAGGTGGTGTAGCTGTTTACGTTGACGGTGTTTATCGCCCACGTCCAGCAACCGCGATGTCTGATTTGCCGGGGCTAAACGGCATAACTGTTTTACGCGGCCCATCCGGGACGACTGGCGGTATGGTGACGACTGCCGGCGCAATAGAAATCACCACGACAGCCCCAGACTTAAATACCCGCCATGTGAGTGCTGAGGCGGGCGCTGGGAATTACAATTATAACCGCTGGGCTGTTGGGCTATCGACGCCGCTCATACGCGATAAGCTTGCTGTCCGTGTTGATGCTCTAGGCTACGCTTATAGTGGTTGGGTGCGTAATCTGTCCGGTGGGGGGATATTAATGGCGTTACGAACCGCTCGGTAAGAGCGCAGGTATTGTACCGCCCGACTGATGAAATAGATGTGCGTGTAATTGGTGATTATAACCATTTGAGGGAAAACTGCTGCTCAGGGAGTTTGTATAAGATCACTACTCAAAAGACGGATGGTACGGTCATCGGTGGGAACTTGCTGCAAAGGGCAGCGTGGTCCCATTATACACCGGTGGAGCCGTCAGATACGCCCTATACGATAAACCGTGATTCCTTAAGCCAAGCAAATCAGGAAGATATGGGGTTATCGGCGCAGGCTAATTGGCACCATGCGGGTTTTGTTTTGTCGTCCATTACGGCTTATCGTGCGTGGAATTGGTGGCCGTTAAATGATGGTGATCTTAATGGCGTCAATGCTCAGACGAACACCAACATCAAGGTTAATCAAAGGCAATTCAGCCAAGAGTTCCGTTTTGTTAACCACTGGGGAAAATTGCTCGATTACCGCCTTGGGGCTTATTATTTGTGGCAAGAAAACGCGGTGGCAGGGGATCAGGCTTATGGCTCTGACGCGGGAACTTGGCTGGGCTACGGAACTTCAGCTTCCCCCGTGGCGGGCGTAACGGCCGCGCAGGCGGGGAATGCCCTGAATGGCTATAACGTACGCAGTTATGCTCAACCGACTACAAATTACTATGCATTATACACCGATGGGACTTGGCATTTATCCAAGCAGTTCGATGTAGTGACGGGGGTACGTTACAATTACGGTGTGAAAACTGGAAGTTTCGCACAGTGGCAGGTTATCCCAGCTTCATATTCATCAGCCATAACTCCACTGACGACCGCTCAGAAAATATGGAATGTCTACGGGGCCAATAGTGGTTTTTCTGGGCATTTGGATAATGGTTTCGTGACGGGGCAAATCGCTCTGCAGTACCATGTGACGCAGAACCTCATGCTTTATGGGCGTTATGCCCGTGGTGGAAAATCAGGGGGACTGAATTTGACGCCGCTATCGGTCCAGCAAATTGCAAGCGGTGCAGTGTCTCCAAACGTCGGTAAAGAAACGGATGATGCATTTGAGGTGGGCACAAAGCTAACGGCTTTGCAGGGGCGTTTGCTCTTTGCCGGCGCTTTATATCAGACGAATGACCACAACTATCAGGTTACTGCCGTGCGGGAGTTTCAGGGATCCTTGCTGTCTTACTTGAGCAGTGCGCCAAAAGTACGCATACGCGGGGCGGAGGCGGACGTGCATTACAGCCCTCTACCCAATCTTATAACGACGCTTTCTGCTTCGTATAATGACGCACAGTTTTTGGAGTACTCGACAGTTGCCCCACCGGAAGTTGTGACGTCAGGAATTTATAGTTTGGCACATACGCAAGTTCCATTTGTGCCACGCTGGGCCTTCTCAGCTTCAGCGCAGTATTATCATACTGTGGGTAAAATTGGACGTAGCCTAGCGGATGCGTATTTAGGGGGGAGTTATAATTATAATACCCGAGAAAATACGTCAGCCAATAATTCGGTTTATGGATGGGTGCCCGGATACGGCACGCTTAATGTAAACTTTGGTCTGCGGGACCACCAAGGGCGCTGGGACGTAAGCGGCTTTATCAACAACGCTACGGATGAACGGCGCATTAGCCAAGTAGTGCAGGGCAGTGGGGTGAGCGGGAATGGAGCTTGGTATGCTTATGTTACCCAGCCACGTAATTTCGGGTTTATTGCACGCGTAAACTACTAAATGACCCGGCCCCATTAGGGTGAAACTCCTTCAACGCCGCTACCACATGAAGGGGCGTTGAAGGGGTATTCAGCGTGTTGGTTCTATTTCCGGGAGGATTTGAGCATCTCCAGCGCTAGGTGTGCGGCTGGAGTGCAAAGTGTGGAAATCACCTCGTTAAGTTGTACTGACGCGGTGTCTAACACACTTTGCGGTGACGCTAGGAAGGCCTCCCTGAGCAATAGACCTTTTTAAAAATTCACTCCGGCTTGCAGGAAGATGTAGCGCCCGAGATAAAGATTGCCATACAGGGCCGCAGCGCTGTTATCCGTCCCGCTTGCGACGAATGGTGGGTTCTTTTTAAAGATGTTGTTCACACCGCCCTGGAAGTTCCAGTTGTTCAGTCGGTAGGTGACTGTCACGTCGTGTGAGAAAACGCCCGGTGTGCTGACACGACCATAACCGTTAGCGCGGGTCAGGTCTGTGGTGCCATCGTTCCAGCGCATTCCGCCGATGTAGTTCATCATGTACGTAACGCCCACGGCGCCATGCTGCCAACCAACGGTTGCATAATCACGGACGCGCGGCATGCCGTAGCCAGATTGATACATCATGCGTCCCGCATAGTTGTACCACTGACCACCAATCTCGTTTTGCTGCAGATAGCTAACGAGCTGCTGGAAGTTGTTTGAGAGCGTCAGTACGTCATGTCGGGTAACACGGATATGATAGTCGAGGTCAAAATCGATACCGCTGGTTTTTAGCCCGCCGATATTGGCGTAGGTGGCGGTTACGGAATTAATCTGACCAGTGCTGGAATTACGGTTGATGTAGCTGCAATAGTTTGTGTTCTGGCCAGTATAGCATTGGTCCATAATATACTGGGTGCTCAGGTAAGAAATCATATTTTTAAGCGTGTAATGCCAGTACTCTACGGATGCAGATAGGCCGGGGATCCAGTGCGGCGTAATCACTGTACCAATCGTATATGTGCGACCTGTTTCCGGCTTCAGGTGGCTATTGCCGCCGTAAAGTGTTGGCGTCTGGCTGGAATAGCTGGAGGAGAAGGTTGATGTGTTAATGCCTTGCTTTGCGCAGGCTGCGGCAACTTTTGCCGATTGTGCGCCGTAAGTTGCAGCTTGAACGGAATCGCAGGGATCTGTTGCTGAGGCGTAGCCTAGCGACTGGCCACCATACATCTCATAAACGTTGGGCTGGCGGTACGAGGTTCCCAGCGTGGCGCGGAAGCGAATATCTTCTATCGGTGCCCAGTTGATTGAGGCTTTCCAGTTTTTTGCGCCACCAAACGTGTTATAGTCTGAGTATCGGCCCTGCGCGTCAATCGTCAGGTCTTTTGCCAGCAAAGCATTGTGCAGAAGTGTTGCCTTCCCCTCAAGGTAGCCTTCGGTAACGTTGAAGCCACCACCTGTGTAAGAGGCTGAGTTTGTAAGCGTTTGGCCTGATTCAACCAGCGCATCTGGATGATACGCAAGCTGTTCGCCGCGGTGCTCCATTCCCAGCGCAATGCCAAGGTCGCCGCCGTGATTCCATGGCATGTGAGCGACGTGGTTATTGTTGATACGCAGGTTCAGGTCGCGCAATTGGTAGTAGTAGTGGTCGTGCGAGGTGTAGTTTGAATAAGCGGCAGCCGCAGAGGAGAGCTTTTCAAACGGATTGGACAGTACGCAACCAGCAGCTGCATTACAGACGGATGGATCATAGACCAACGCACTGTCAGAGCTTGAAGGGTCTACCTGACGCAGGCCGTATGTTTGTAGAAGCTTCGCGTAGTTACCAACGCCGGAGACCTGCTGCATGACCTGGTTCCACCCGTAGGAATAGGAGAGGTCATAGTTCCAGCCGTGCGTGATGGCGCCCTTAACGCCTGCAATACCGGTATAGGTATCGGATGCTGTCTCGCTGCGGCGGTTGCCCCACTCAGCCATGCGCTTGTACATATACGCATCCTCACCGGTGGGGTTATCCGGATCGTTGGCTGGGATATAGAGCGACGATGGCAGCGTGGATGGATAAATGCTGCCGGAGACAGGCATCGGGGCCATCGTTGTGGACGAGTTGCGGTGTGAGTAGTTGAAGTTCAAGTACGGTGTGAAGTGCTCGTTAATATCGTAATGAGCATCAAAACCAAGCGTGGCATTGGTCAAGGAGTTGGTGAGGCTTTGGTTCTGACCATAATTGTAGCGGTCAGCCGAAGTGAAGTCACGGACGCCACCACTGCCTGTGGCGATATAATCACCATCGCTTGTGATGAAGCGCCCAGCAGTTGGGACTGACGAACCAAACCGTACGCTGGATGCGTTGGCCGGATTGTTGGACTGGACCGGATTAGCCCATGCTCGGCTGCTTTGTTTGATGCCGCTTTGCGTCATGTAGGAGCCGGTGATGGTTACGTTCCCGCGCTCATGGTCAAAATTCCAGCCTTTATAGCCGGAAATCATACCTGTCTGGCCGTCACCAACGCCTGTAATACCTCCACGGATTGTGAGGTTTCCGTCGCTGAGATTGTGTTTGAGCTTAATGTTAATAACGCCGGAAACAGCATCTGCTCCGTAGAGTTCTGATCCGCCATCTTTTAGAATTTCGACGCTGGCGACTTGATGAACGTTGATCGTGTTCATGTCGAAGCAGCTATTATTGCCGTTAATGGCGGCGCGTTTGCCATCAACCAATACTAGGACGCGGTTTTGCCCCAGGTTTCTTAGGTCTGTACAGGACGCGCCGCCGGTTCCGTTCGTTTGGCTGTTGGTCGTTCCTGAAGACCCGATGGATGGCAGACGCTGGAGATAGTCCCCGAGTGTGGTGGCGCCCGTTTGCTCGATTTGCTTACTGGTAATGATTTGTACCGGGTTCGCATTCTGGTTGTTGGATGTACTTAACGCAGATCCTGTGACGACAACGTTTTCGGACTGGCTGGCATCAATCGCGGTTAGGGCTCTACGACGGGTCGCGCCGGACAGTGTTACGGGTGCTGCAACAGCCGTGGAGACTGAAGGGCTGGCAACCCGCGTTGCTGTGGCGGGAGATGCTGCTTTAACAGGAGCTTTGCGTGCCGTACGGTGAGTTGAAGCACGATGATGCGTATGAGTGACGTTTTGTGCAGCTGCGGCAGAAACCGTTCCCATGGCGAGAACAGAAGCGCAAAGCAACAATCCCCTGCGTCGGTAAAGTGTCATTACGGTGGCTCACATTTGAATATCTGTTATTGACGTTAACCGCAATGTTTCGAAAACATAACCTTGTCTATACTTACTAAAGGTTGTTACCGATAAAAAACTGTTAGTTGTATAAATAACACAAAATAATTACATAAAAAAACTGATTTTAATATAAATAATAAAAATAAAATAATAGAAAATGAATTTCTATATTTCGTTTAAATCAGTTTCAAACGGAAATATTATCTCTATGCTGTCAGAATCTTACGAAATTAAAATTTATAAGGTGGTACAAAACCGGGTCACAACCTCAGGCTGCGTGTGCTGGGGAACGATGAGGGAAGCCGTTCCGACAGGTTAGGGTTGATCGCTCTGGCTTAATGTTACGACAGCTTACGCATTGACGGCAGCGCGCAGAGTGCCTTACCGGCCGCTCTCTTATTAACCTAGGGATGTTTGAGAGAGCGATGGTAAAGAGAGCGTTCGCCGTGGTACATGGCCCCGCTTTCTGGGATGAATAGCCACGATAACGATGTCGTTGTATTTCTGTTTGATCGCAAAAATGCTGCGTGTATGCGTCCGAATGTATCGTGTGAAACGATCCGGTACCGAAGCCTGAAAATTGAGCCTGATTTTTACTTTGCGACAGCCGTTCCGTCTGGTACCGCTCGTGCTATGAGCTTGCTGACCACCCATAATATCCGACACGCCTTAGTGATGACTCTTGTTTTGTGCGTTGCTGTCTTCGCACCGGAGGACGCGATGGCGGATAGTGACAGCTCTACCAAGTTGGTCTCCCAGCAAAACGCTGAAGATGTGGACCACAACGACGGGCATAAGTCCAAGCGAGAGCTTCTGACTGTTAAGCTGAACAGTGGCCCCAGTAATTCTTCGGCGCTGTTCCCTTGGGTCACGGATGATAAAAATTGGCTGCAGCGCCACGGCCTTCTGGTCGTTTTTGATAACATTAACGAATTCATGGGGGCCATTACCAAACCGACCCCCGGAATACCAAATCTGCGCCAGGGATCGAGCAATGCTGGGCAATATGCTGTATCAGTCACGACCGATTGGTCCCGGCTTGCAGGCATTAAAGGATTAGGGAGCCGTTTTGTCGTAGTGGGCCGTTATGGCACGCCAGCTAACCGGATGTTCGGGGACTGGCTGGCACATAGCTCTGAGACTTACGGTGGCGGTGGTAACGTCGTTGTCCGTTTCGTTATGGGCTATTTCGAAGAACATTTGCTGCAAGATCGTTTGTCGATAGCGGCAGGGCGAATGGCGCAGCTTTCCGATTTCGCGACCAGCACGATGTTTTGTAATTTCGTTAATAATTCTTTTTGCGGGCGCCCGCGAGCAGCGGGAGACAGTGCTTACGCGACGACTTGGCCAGTGTCTGTTTGGGCGACACGCGTGCGTGTGCGGCCAGTGTCAGGGGTGTACATTCAAGCGGGTGTTTATTTTACAGAAGATGGCCTTTACGGTGTTCAGCAGAACCGCTCCGGCTGGACATTGAACGGCGCCAATATCGCTGGGCAGGTTTTCCCGATTGAAACTGGATGGGAGCCGAGTTTCGGTTCACATAAACGTCTTACCGGACATTACAAGATAGGCGTATCAATCGAGAACGTCAGGCGCTACCGCCCATATGCAACACAGCAAAGTGCGGAACTCGGTGCTGGGACGTTCTCGGCTGGCGGCCGGCGTGGGGCTTGGTCTGTTTGGATGTTAGCCGACCAGCGCATTATCGCCTTTCGTGGTCGTGACGAAAAGGCGGGTGTGAGTGTGATGGCGGGCGCGCTGGTCAATGATCCCACCATCTCTTTAAGGCAGCAGCAATATTATGGTGGATTAGTGACGCGTGGCTTCTGGCGTTGGCGTCCGGCTGACTCTATCGGGGTTGCTGCATCTTGGACAAAAATCGCGGAAGGGGTGCAACGTGCCGAAGAGCGTTTTCTTCAGACAGGTCAGTCCTTGCCGTTTAACGCAACTGGTATTCAGCGTAACGCTTTTGTATTCGAAGCGTATTACACTTTCAGAGTTGGGCGTGCTGTAACCATACAGCCAGATTTCCAGTATTACTTACACCCCAACGGCCAACAAAATTTACGAGACGCAGCAATGTTAGGGTTTCGCTCACACGTTGAGATTTTCTGACGGCATTTCATCGATTTATAATTATTAGATGATTGCGTTTAGAAAGAGTGTCCGGAATGTGCTTCTGGGCACTCTCATTGCTTGCAACAACTGAAATCGTAGGTTGCTTAGCGACTTTGTGTGCTCTTTTGCGTTTCAACAGGTGTGTCACATTCTTCAGGCCGGACGAGAGTGATTTGGTCTGGATTTAGCAAAGAGACGAAACATGAGCGCACTTACTGACAAAATCAGCGGTACCGTCAATCAAGCGGTCGGAACCGTCAAGGAAGAGATTGGCAAGTTAACTGGAAGTGACGAGCATCAGGCTGAAGGCGCTGCGCAGGACCTCAAGGGCCAAGCAGAGCAAGCAAAGGGTGACGTCAAGTCTGCTGTAAATCGCGGAATCGACAAGTTAAAGGATGGCGTAGATAAAGCGTAAATCTACCCTTAACAGAGGTGGTTCTGTTGTTCGCGTTTAGAGTAAGAAACGAACAACAGTACTGCTGAAGATTGGAGAGACTGTCCTTCAGCCTAGAAAGGCTCAAAACCGAGCCTGCCGTGATTGAAGAGTACCTTCTTTATAAGGGACGAGAAAACCCTTTTCAGTCTCTTAGGGCGTCTTACAAAGGGATCTACGGCGTTTAAACGCATGAGCTTGAGCCATTTATGCTCATTCTGTCACGACGTTGCCACTAAGCCGTTAAGCATGCCGGTCTCCGGGTGGCACCCTATATACTCAAAAATCTGATTGTCTGAATGTAGCACCGCGACTTCGTGGAATACTCGGAGTTCAAGTTGTCCTTTAAGGGCCTGAACAACGGTCAGGAATTCATTGAAAATGGCTTTATGGGTGGGGTGATGCTCGGCCCAGTGCTCAAGATCTGATAATGTGTGCCAGACGCTCATGCCGAAGCTGCGTTCGGCTTTTCCGCCGCGGTCAGCGCAGATCCGCATGAAGCGGTTAAAGTAGCAGCCAATGGCGAGGCCCTCATCGCGCAGAAAGTTCATGCCCTGAATGAGGGTTGGTTCAATGCGTGTAAAATAAAGCTCTCGCTCCGCCGTTTGCATGAGCGAGCAGTCTTGGCCTGAACGTATTAGGGTCATTCCCTGATGGCCCAGAATGGTCAGGCGCTGTCCGTTCTTTTCAACAATACGACGTTCGCCGCTGCTGTGCAGTTCATCTGTCTGGCTAGCGGGCAATCGGTCCCTCATGCCGCCCCAGTAACTGTGCTCCTGAATAGGGCTGTCGCTAAAGCTGCCGAGTATCGTCCCGACGCCTTCAAATTCATTATTGGTATTAAAAAGCGTTTCTAGATGCGTTTTGTGCGGGAGAAAAATTTCACGGTAGAGGCCTACATCGCTGGCTTCTCGTGCAGGATCGTTCCACCATCCTTGATGTGTACGCCACCATGTTTCGTATGCTTCTGGTGTTGGCCAGTAGCCGATGGTTACAAGGTTGTTCCAGCCGGCTTTATCAACGAAGCGGGCTTGCTCCACATTCAAAGCACCGCCTTCTCCTTGGAAAAGATGCAGAAACTCATCGAGTATTATCAGCGCATCCACTTCATGGGCCGGGGTGCGCCACTGCACCCCGAAATATGCCATAACGCACTGGGTAGAGTGTGCGTCGTCGCGTGCGGTCCAAGCTGGAAAGGAAGGGATAAAATCCTCTCCAATTCGGCGGTCGCGCGTGCGTGGGCAACGAAGTTCGGGGGCAATGGCGCTTTCCATGGTGAATTAACCTTCGCTGCGTTGAGGGAAGGTTACAGGAGCGACGTTTACACCCTCTGCTTCAGCGTGTTGTACGTATTCGACGCGCTGTGCCTTGCGTGGGTTGAAAAGCAAACGGGTGACGTCAGGGCGTGAATAATGCCCGACGGGATCAGCCGCGGCCTTTGCCATAGGGATGGCGGCAAGGTCGATGTCAGCATACAGAATACCCTCTTCTTCGGGGGAGAAAGGGGTAGCAAGGTCACGGCCATCGGGGCCAAAGATGCGGGCATATCCGCCGCCAGCTTGAATAAGGTCGTGCTTATTGGGCGCGTCGCACAGTTCATCAATCATTTCTGATGAGATTGTGGCACAAGGTGAGAGTACAAAGCAGCCGCCCTCGACCGCATAGACGCGGGCCGCAGCGGTGTTGACCTCTCCGCTGAGAGCATAAGCCGCCGGTTGGTAGACCGAGAAACTCGGCCATGCGGCAATGTGGACCTGCTCATTTTGAGCAAACATGGCGTATTTGCTGAGTGGTTGCAGATGTTCCCAGCAGCATAAAGCACCGACGCGGCCCAAACCGGGAATGTCGTGCACGGCAAGGTCACTCCCGTCGCCCTCACCATAGACGGTGCGCTCGCAGAAGGTAGCGCGGAGTTTGCGTCGTGTTGCTACTGTTTCGCCTTCGGGATTCAAAATCCATTGGGCAATATAGAGTGAGCCCTCGTAGCGCTCGGAAAGGCCGAGTACGGCTGTGATGCCTGATTCTTTGACTGCGGCTCGGAGGCGGTCTGCTTCCGGGCTGTCATAGGCGAGGGAATTGTCAAAATAGCGCGCCGTATAACCCTTGCCCATCGACCATGCTGGGCTGTCCAGCCAGATGTGCCATGGGTAGCCGGGGATGAAAGTTTCAGGAAATGCCACCAAAGACGCACCGTTTTCGGCCGCTTCCTTGATCAGAGAAATGGTCTTGTCGATGCTTGCATCAAGGTCAAGAAATGCAGGAGCAGCTTGAACGACCGCGACTTTATATTTCGGATGTTTGAGGCCCATTTTTGGCTCCGGGTCAGTGGTGGTTAGCCGGGCTGGTGGCAGCCCTGAACTCCTCTGACATTATATCGGAATCAAAATATGTCTTGCCTGATAGGGAATGAAAATATGTCTAAAGCGGCTATTTGGTGATAAACTGTGCAAGGCAGTGTTGGCGATATTCGCGTGGCGACTGCCTGAAGGTAGCGGCAAAAACACGGCTAAAATGGGACTGGCTGACAAAACCGCTCATGCGTGCGATTTCACCAATTTGATAGCGGCTACGGGCGGGATCGGATAGCGCCTTGCGTGCCCATTGTAGTCGTTTTTGTAAGATATATTCAGCAATGCCGACGCCTTCGTCTGAAAAAAGATCGTCAAGGTAGCGTGTGGAAATGCGGAATTGTTGCGCTAGGCTCTGGCGGCTGAGTTCCGGGTCCCGCAGGCGTTGGTCAATGGCTGTGCGCAGTTGCAGGCCCATCGCCAAGCGGTGTGATGTAGGAGCGGATGAGCGGCCGACGGTCGCAATCAGCATCGACGCGACGATTTCGCTCGCTTGTGCGGCAAGCCTTGTAACGAGCAAGTCGGGCAAATGCTGCGTGGTATTGAGAAGTTGCGTTAGAAAATTGGCCGTTATTTCCTGTAATGGGTTGGTTGTATCAATGGTCGTTGCGGTGAGATGTTCAGCATGGCCGAGGCACGCGTTAAGCGCGATGTTTGGCATCATGAAAACGATTTGTTCAAAATTTTGATCGAAATTGAGCGTATATGGACGCCTACTGTCGTAGAGAGCAAATGCTCCGGGATTTAAAATGGCTTGTCGTCCGTCCTGAAGTACCTCGCCGGTTCCTCGTATCCCAAGGCTAAGGAGGTAGTGAGATGACTGCGAATTCTGGGTCAGCTTTGATGTTCTTGAGACGGATTGTGCGCCAGAGCGAACTTTTGAAATGCTGCATGTGTCAAAGGATAGGCGGGTGATTTGTCCTTGGAAGTCATCTGTTTTGAGGGTGCATTCCAGAGGAACGAAAGAACGCGTGATGATGTCATGCCAACATTCTTTACGAGCGCGTTGGGGTAAGCCTTCAGTGTGATAAACTTGCAGCCTAGAGGACATAATCGAACGGGTCCTGTGCAGAGAGAAACCTTAGAAGGAGCTCTAACATGCGCCTATAAAGTTTCGGTATCGCAATTGTTCCTATATCGGATAAATCAGCAGAAATAGGCAAAGAATAGTGCTCGTTTGAGCAAATGGATGCAGCCAGAGTGTGGCGACAATCATCTTCTAAATGCAAGTGAGGATGATGTGAAAGCGATTCTGAAAACATTGCTTTGTGCTGGCGCATTATTGATCTGTCGTACGCAGGCTCATGCGACGGAAGGCGGGCAAACTAACTGGGCGTCTGGTGTGCAAACGATTTATCCCGCCCTTGTGCCAGCTCAAGGGCAGACATTGTGGCAGGACTACTTTGTCGTGAACCCAAACGGGGCTTATTCGAGCGCATCGCAAAAGTCATCGGTACCGGGGTTTCGAGCGACGGCGATAGCCAATGCGGCAAGGCTCTTCCATACGTGGCATGGGACAGTGTTGGGTGCGAATATATCGAGCAGCGCTATTCTGGCGGTTAATAGTGTTACGCTGCGGGCAGGGGGGCATTCAGGAAATGCTTTTGGCCCTAACTGGCTCTACCTGGCGCCACTTTATCTGTCTTGGCACACTCCGACTTTTCATGCGTATCTGGGGGAAGGGGCTTTTTTGCCGATAGGGTCTTTTAGTAAAACGGATGTGGTGAGTGAAAGCACGAATGTTTTTGGCTTTAACCAAGAGGCCGCTGTAACATGGATGCCGACTAAGCGGTTCGATATTTCCGCTGAAGGTGAACTGCAAATTAATGCTAAAAATGGCGCGACGAACTACAAATCTGGAAACGTAATTAATATAGATTTCGGCGCAAATTATATGCCCTTTACGTCTCTACCGCAGCTACGAATTGGCCCTAACGGGTTTATAACGTCACAATTTACTAATGACAGGCAATATGGCCAAAGGGTTGGTGACGGAAACCGCCTGCAAAAATTTGGGTTAGGTCCGCAGATTATCTGGTTCTTTAAACCGCCTTATGCTGTTGCTTTTAAATGGCAGCATGAGTTCGGTGTGGAAAATAGCATGCGGGGTGACCGATATTGGCTCCAATTTCAAATACCCCTGTAATTTAGCAAAAGCACCGGATGAAAAGCAGTTTTATGTCTCATATCCGGCGTGATGAATGTGCAGTCACGTCTGAGGAAAAACAATATTTTCTTCGGCGAAAACAACGTGCTTCGCCGAAGAAATGCGAACAGAACAATATGGGTTTTTTTGGGCTAAAATTCTGCGCGTACTGATCCAAAAAACTGTCTCGGTGCGCCGATCAGTATGGACTGGTTATTGAAGGCTGCGCCGTCTTGATTATCCATGGTGAAACCGTTTTGGCCCATGGTAGAAACATAGACAGTATTGGCGAGATTATAAATATTAAACGAGAAAACAAGACGTTGAATATGCGGTGCACGAGGTGAACCAAGGGCAATGTCGTGCAGTGTGTATGATGCTCCGAGGTCGCTCATCCAATATGGAGAAATTTTGAAGTCTCCGACGTAATCGTAGCTTCGTGATCCATAATATTGAGCGTCAATAAAGGTTTCTATATTTTTCCACGAATAGGACAGGCGGGTTTTATACATAAATTGTGGGTAGCCCACGACCTGTTTGCCTTTCGTCTGGTAGAGTGTGCCGCTGCTACGAATATCCTGATCGTAGACAGAATGATTATAGCTAAAGCTGTTGAAAAATGAGAGGCCGCGATAGGGCGATAAGGTTAGCCCCGCATCCACGCCATTCATGGTTACACCGCCGACGTTTTGCACCGTTGCAGTCGTGTTGGTAAGCAAGGAGCCGCCGGTTGGATTGGCCAAAATCTGCTGAAGGCGGTTTTTGAAATTCGTGTGGTAGCCATAAAGGCTGGCTTGTGCCCACGAACCATTATAGCGATACCCGCCAGCGAAAGTCCAAGCGGTTTCCGGCCGTAAAGTATTGCGTATGCTGTCATAAGCCGTTTGCGAAACTGCAAGTGGCGCATTGCTGGAATTATAACCCGATTGGGGATAGGCGTGCACATTTTCTGAGATATCCGCAAACAGTTCGTGCTGCGGTAGGAAATTCCAGTCCGCCGAAATATGCGGTAAAAATGCGCGTGCCGTCGTCAAACTTTCTCCGCTCGTTTGTGTGGGGAAACGTAGTGCCCAATTTGAGGCATCACCCACGCGTGTTGTGTTGAGCAGGGATTTAAAGCCTGCGTGCAAAGAAAGAGTCGGGAGAATATGGTATGTGTCCTGCACATAGGCAGTGAATGTGTTGGTATTATACCGTTGGTGCCATAGCGTTCTGTAGGGGACGCCTGCAAAATTGCCGAAAGGGTCGAGCGGGCTCCCTTCACCTAAAACAGGCTGCTGGTATGCGAGCGCGCGTGTGTCGTATTGGTTATTTTCGTACCACAAGCCGGTAGCGAAAACATGATGTCCGGTAGTGTACTCGAGGGAAGAAGTCGCGCCGAACCGCTCAATGTATGGTCTGCGTACCTGCTCAAAGATACGGCCACCATTGAGCAGCAGTGTATCTGCTGATTGGGGGCAGCGCAGCGCGGTTGCATCTTTGCAGGCGTAGGGGTTGGCGTAAGTGCCGTGCCCTGTTTCCTGATGCCCGTAAAAAGTGGTCTTCCAGCGGAGCTTGTCTGTCAGGGCTAAATCGGCCGTTATGCCGCCAAACAAATCAGCAGAAGATGCGGTGCTGTCGTAGTAGGAAATGTCCTTAGGGTCTGAAATTGAACTGTAGCCGGCAGGAAATATGCCACGTGAGGCATTGTAAGCATTCGCCCAAGCGTTAGGGAGGCCATAAAAATTATCGAGATTAGGCCCGTTATTCTGCAACCAGTTAGGGGTGTAATCTTGATAATTTACCATGTTCAACGCATCCCAGTTGAAGTAGGCGCTAATTTCACTGGATGAGCGGATAGGTTGGACGATGCGCGCGTTAACCTGCTGCATGAACTGGTCGCCGCCGCCTTTCCATTTACCCGTTTGGTTACGCATGTAAGAGACAAAGAAGCGCGTTCCCGTTGGATTAAGGCGGCCTGAGTCGAAACGGAAGAAAGAATGGTACAGCGCGTTACTTCCAAATGTTTGGGCAATGGTTCCGCCTGTGCGGTCATGAGGCCGGGAAATAACGTAATTAATCGAACCGCCAAGATTATTGGTACTTGCCGATGATTCCGCGCCGGCACCCTGAGTTACGTCAAGGCGTTCAACATTCTCCGCAGAGATGGCTTGGATAGGGTTCAGGCCATTATAATTACGGAAAGTTGGCTCACCCAGCGGTATTCCTTCCAGCGTCATACCAATTTCGTTTTGGACGAAACCGTGGACGAAAAGCTGTACGGAATAGGTGTCGATACCTTGCGGGTCATCAGATTGAAATTGCACACCGGGCGTTTGAGCCAGCGTCTTTAAAGGGTTGGTACCGGCTACCTGCTGTTCCAAAATGTGCCGGGATAAGGTTGTCTGATTGCCGCGCGCTTTATGGTGGGTGTTAACGGCTATTGTTTCATCGTCATGGGCGGTGACGTCACGCGGGTGGCTGAGCTGCTGCGCGGTACGTTTTTGTTTTGATCTGGCAGGGGCGGCGTTGCCAAACGTTGCGGTAGTCAGGGCCAGACCGGACAGAGTCACGATGATAGCGCGGCGATAAGGTGGCATGGGTAGAATGTCCCTTAATCTCTTAATAAACAACCAATAGATAAAGTTATAACGCTTCTATATCAGGATATGTATGATGGAAAGGAAAAAATAACGCTTTTAAATCGGAATATGGTGCGTTTATGGCCTACTCCCTTCGTCATCAGGACTTACAACACGCTCATTCATCATCAGTTCATGCGGTTGCGCACGGATTGCCAGCAGGGTGGAGTGTCCGACCTCTCTCTCCGAGTTTGGGTGCGGTGGTGCAGGGTGTTGATTTGGCAAAGCTGCAGTCACGGGAGGCGTTGGCTGCCATTAAAGCCCTCTTGCTAGAGCATGAAGTGCTTTTTTTTAGGCAACAAGATATCTCTCCTCAGCAGCATCGGGCGTTGGGTGCTGCTTTTGGGCATTTGCACATTCATCCTGTCTATCCTTCGGTGCCGGGCGTTCCAGAGGCGATGGTTTTGGATACGGACCAGCAGGACTTAAAGGACAATGCCCTATGGCATACGGACGTCACCTTTTCTGAGACCCCGCCTTTAGGGGCAATTCTGGCTGCCCGACATTTACCGCCATGCGGCGGGGACACGCTCTGGGCCAGTGGCACCGCAGCCTACGAAGCACTATCGCCACTCATGAAGGAGCATTTGGAGAGTTTGACCGCAATACACGATTTTACGCGCTCTTTTCCTTTGGCGCGTTACGGTCAAACGCCGGATGAATATGAGCGATGGAAAGCAGCACGTGACCGCCACCCTCCCGTCGAGCATCCGGTGATTCGGGTTCATCCTGAAAGTGGACGTAGGGCACTTTTTGTCAGTGAGGGGTTCACAACGGAAATTTGTGGCATTGAAGCCGATGAGAGCTCCGCTTTGTTAAACTACTTATTCCGCCATGCAACGAAGCCTGAGTTTCAGATCCGATGGTCATGGCAGGAGGGTGACGTAGCTTTTTGGGACAATAGAACAACACAACATTATGCAGTCGATGATTACAGGCCTCACAGGCGGATCATGCATCGTGTCACGATCGTTGGTGATCGGCCTTTTGGCCCCTCTCGTGTGTAGGGGGAATGAGGGAGGGGCTGCGCGCTGAGAACGCGCGTGACTTCCTTTCGTATGAAATTAGATGACATATCAACTATAAATAGGATATGAGCAGCAAACTCCGTTTTTTCCAACGTATGAACATGGCTGGTGATATGCTCCGTTTTCTACCGCGCGTGTATAGTAGGGCAGGAGCGCTGAAATACAGTGCGCCTCTTTTAGCCATGTCTGTTGGAGGCTGTACGCGTGCACCCCTTCAAGATGTTTTAGGCTCTTTTTTCCCATCATGGATGCTGTGCCTCACGCTGGGCTGCGCGTGCGCTGCGCTACTGCGCGTTCTTTTGGGAGTTTTACGGCTGGATCAGGCGATACCGGCGCCAATCCTTACATATCTGGCTTTTATAGTCGCGGTAACGTTCGCCGTTTGGTTACTGATTTTCGGGCATTGATAAAGAGGACATGAAGACTATGGAACCTCGTCGCATAGGCGGTTTAAGCCTGTTGGTCCTCTCGCTCGTTGCTTGCGCGGTGCTTGGCGTTCTGGTCCTGAACCAATTGCACATGAAACCGCGGACAGAAGATGCTTACGTAGCGGCTGATATTGTGCATCTCGCCCCGGAAGTGAGCGGACGCATTGTGTCCTTGCCTGTAAAAGACAATCAGTATGTTCGCCGCGGGCAGATACTGTTCATTATTGATCCCGAGCCGTACGAGTACAAGTTGCAGCAAGCTCAAGCGCAAGTGGATGGTTTGCAGGCTCAATTAGATGTGCAGACAAACCAAGTTAGCTCTCAAATGTCTCAGGCTGGGGCAGCAGAGAGCGGTGTAAGCGGTGCACGAGCTCGCCTTGCATTAGCTCAGGCGACACAAGGGCGTTTGGAGCCTCTGGCGCGTCAGGGCTTTGTTACGCGTGAGGCATTGGATCAGGCGCGGACGTCAACAAGGAGCGCGGAAGTTGCTTTGCAACAGGCTCTGCAATCGGCGCTGGGGGCAAAGCAAGCTGTCCGGAGTGTAGCGCCACTGCGTGCGGATTTGGCGGCTGCTCAGGCTGTGCTGCGTGAGGCGCAGCGCGAATTGCGCCAGACGACGGTGCGCGCACCGTGTGACGGGATCGTGACGGATTTGAGCGTTGCGTCAGGTGAGTATGCCGCCGTTGGGCGGCCTGTGTTTACCGTTATCGATAATGAACACTGGTGGGTGGTCGCGAATTTCCGTGAGACACAATTAGCTGTGTTGCGTCCCGGGCAGAAGGTGAGGGTTTACGCTATGGCCCAGCCTGATCGGCCTATTGAAGGTGTTGTCGATAGTCTCAACGCAGGTGTCATACCAGATGAAGGTATGAGTGCAGATGGCTTGCCAAAGGTTCCTCGCTCTTTGAATTGGGTGCGTATCGCCCAGCGCTTTCCGGTGCGGATTTTATTGCAAAACCCGCCAGCGTCTCTCATGCGTATTGGAGCTACGGCGGTTGTTGTGGTGAGCCAATGAGCTGGGCGTCGCATCAGCGGCATAATGATCAGCGTTTTGCACCGCCGCTCATAGATGAGGGAGACCCACCAAACGGGTTGAGGGCGTTGTGGGACGAAATGGCTCCGACGCCGGGCCGGTGGCGCAACACGTTGCTGCTGGCAGCGCAGGTAATTACGATGATTGTCGTGGGGGAAGTGTTCCGTATCCCTCAACTCGCCATCATGGTTTTTATCTGTTTCTTTTTGTCTGGGAACGACGCCGCCTCGACCATTAAAAGCGCGATTATGGGCGGGGGGTTATTTTATTAGGCACCGGCCTTTCGATTATTTTTTTGATGTTCAGCTTGTCCGAGCCGGGCCTGCGCTTACCCTTTATGCTGCTTCTGACTTTAGGGGCAGGGTTTTTGGCTCAGGCAATGGTCTTGGGGCCTTTTGTAAATATACTCCTGTTTTGGATAGTCTATATGATGCTGAACGCCGATACATTGGAAAATGTCGGCTACGGTATTAGTGCATTTGTTGGGAACACCACGGAAAGCAGTGTCCCAGACGCAGTTTTCTTGCCCCCGGAAGAGGCTTTCGTTCATATTTTATTATGGACGGGTGCAGTCTTCGTAATTGCTCTTTTTGCCATGATTGCAGCGAATAGACTGGCGGGGCACGACCCTCTTATCATGCTGCGAAACGGACTGATTGCGCGGTTGAGAGCTGTTGCCGGGCTATGCGCCCAAGAGTGCTATGCGGAAGCACCTGAGGCGCAGAAAGTACAAAATTTAGCAAAGCAGGGAACAGTCGAGCTGCGGCGCTATCACGATCTAGCGTCTCAGTTGCACCCAGAGCTTCCGCGGCATAGGGCTGGGCTGGCTATGATCCGCAGCATGACCCGTCTTGTCATGATTGCGGCGGCATGGACGCGGCTTGAGGGTGATGGGGGGACTGGCCTCCTTAAAGCGGTAGGTAAAGTAGCTGAGAGCTGCGCGGATGTTTTGCAAAAACGTCCTGGTGCTTACGCCGCTCTTGAAATGAGCGATGTTGATTTGCAAAATTATGCCGCCGCAATGCGTGGTGATCCTGCCCGCCACCCGCTTGGTGTGGAGTTGGCAAGAACACTGACGGTCATACGAGCATTATTGCTAAAGCCTGACGCTGCACGGCATGGTTTCGTGGCAGACGTAACGGCCCAAGCCAAGGGCTGGTTCAAGCCGGACGCCTTCCGCAATCCTGCTTATGTTCAGGCTGCTATAAAACTCGCTCTTGCGGTTTGCATTTGTTACGGCATTACGCGCTTCACGCAGTGGTCTGGTATTAGCACATGTGTGGTGACGTGTTTTTTGGTCTCCCTTGGGACTGTGGGGGACAGTGTCCATAAAATGACGCTTCGCCTTGTTGGTGCGCTTATTGGTGCAGCAGCGGGGATCGGTACGATTTTGTGGCTCATGCCTTACTTGACGGACCTGACAGACCTCATCCTCGTCGTGCTTCCTGTTACGCTGCTTGCGGGGTGGATTAAAAGCGGCAGTGAGCGCATTGCTTATGCGGGCGTCCAAACATCCATGGCTTATTTTTTGACGGTTCTACAGGGCTATGGACCGACATTGGACATGGCAACCGGACGTGACCGTGTTGTGGGAATTATTCTCGGCAATGTGGTTGTTTATGTAATAGCGACGACACTTTGGCCCGTCAGCGTTGCGTCAGTAGGGCGCAAACACGTGGTCAGCGCGTTGCAGGTTCTGGGCGATTTGGTTGTTTATCGGCGCCATGATCGGCATGTTTTGGTTGAAGCGGGGCAGGAAAGGCTGCGTGAATCTTTTGGGCGCGCAATTGCTGCCGTGCGCAGTTCGGTCATCAACGAGCCGCTTGAGGCGGCTCATGTAAATACGCGCCGAAGAAGCCGCAAAGTCGATGCTCGGGTGGTCACAGAAATTCAGATGTTAGCTATACCGGTAGCAATCATTTCCGATGCAGCGGAAGAGCCGAGCGAGGCCGTATTTGCGCATAGCAGCGCTTTGAAAAGATGGCTGGAGCATTTTGGGCAGTGGATTACGCACGGGCGTGACGGCAGGGCGCTCATAGAGGCTCTGCCCACTCCGCCGGACCTGCCATTGGACCCTGAGCGGGGTTTTTGGTTCGGCGTATTGGATGAACGGATCCGTGCAATTTTGGATGAACTTTTACCGGCAGAGGTACTGCGTGAGGAAGAACACCGCGTGGCACCATCAGTCGATGCGGGGGCAAGTCATGCTTAACAAACCTCTTACAGGGCTTTTCAAGCGTCATACTCTTATGATGTGCGGGGTTGCAGCTTTAGCCCTTTCCTCATGCAACGATACGCGTGACTGGGCCCCTGAACGTCCGGACAGGCCGTGGCAACCCACTCAAGACATGGCAGCGCAAAATGGACTTGTCATGCCGCCCGGTGTGGGTGGTTTTTCAGCGCCACATATCAATAATAGCGCGGCGGTAGTAGCGCAGCATGTTGCGAATGTCCCAATGACTGGGCAGGCTTTGTCGTTGGTTGAACTTATAGATATAGCGCAACGTACTAACCCTCAGACACGCATGGCTTGGGAGGCTGCACGCCAGGCGGCAATAGGCGTTGGCATATCAAGTGCGGGGCTTCTTCCGCAGGTGACGCTGTCGGCTATGGGTGGCTTCCAGCGCATGGCGTTCCCGCTGCCAAATTATCTGTCGCAACGTGGCTATCTGACGTCGAACGGTGGGGCATTTTTTCCGAAACTTGAGTTGGATTATTTGCTGTTCGACTTCGGGCGGACAAGGGCTCAGATAAAAGAGGCGCAACAAGGCGCGCTTGCCGCGGATTATGGGTTTACTCAGGTCCACCAAGCGCTGATCTTGGCGGTCACTAAAGCTTATTACGCATATCAGGCTGCGCAAAGCATGTCGCGCTCCGCCAAGCGTGCGGAAGACAACACTGCCTTATTGCTGCGTGCGGCCCAATCGCGGCACGCTTATGGGGAGGGAACGGTTGTTGATGTAGCGATTGCGCAGCGCAATGCGGCTCAGGCTAACTTTGAGTTTGAGCGCGCCCAAGACGCAGAACATACAGCAAAGCGGGGTTTACTTGCAGCAATGGGGCTGCCAGCTACTATGACTTTAAACATTCGGCCAATGGATGGCCAGCATTTGCCGAATTCCTTGCCAACGGATGTTCAGGCTCTCATCAATGCAGCCCTTCAATCGCGCCCAGACGTTTTGGCGGATTTAGCCAAATTACGAGCGTCAGACGCGGCTTTAAGTGCAGCTAAAGCCAGCCTTGCGCCACGCATTGCTCTTGCCGGTGTGGTACAGGCTTACATAGGCACTTTAAAGACATACGGGACACAACAATCCGCTCCGGCCTCGAGCATCGCACAGCCTGAAGAAAGCGCCTTTTTACAAGTAAACTGGCCAATTTATCAGGGGGGCGCGCGGGCAAATAGCATTCATTTGGCAGAGTCACGCAAAAAGCAGGCTGAGGCTGCACTGACGCAAGATCGTGTAACGGTCGAGCGTGAGGTGGCTGATAGTCAGGATGAGTTGGGCACTGCCTTGGCTCAGGTGAAGTCTGCTCGTGTTTTGTGTAGTACGGCACAAACGGCTTTCGAAGGTGCCGCAGCATCGTATCAGCATGGTGTAGGGACACTGACGGATGCCTCGAACGCGGCGACGGCATTGTACCAGGCGCAGGCGGCTTTAGCCGTGAGTGAGGCACAGGTTTATACGAATGCTGCAGTGCTAGCACATGCGACAGGCCGTTTGGTTTCTGCGGCAGGAACCAATGTTCAAGACGATATGGCAGGGCCTTGAGTAATGGGGGAGGATATGCAGCAAGATGGCAGAACCGCAGTGCTTGGGCGTGTTATTGGACGGATTGCGCGGTTATGGCGGCATAGAATTGATGCGCGTTTGCAGCCTTATGGTTTGACGGATGCTACTTGGTTGCCCCTGCTGGAGCTTGATAAGACCTCTGATCCTCTTCATCAGAAAGATATAGCTGCTTCTTTAGGGTTGGATAATTCTTCGATGGTGCGGGTTTTGTCCGCATTAGAACAAAAAGGACTAGTCGTCAGGGTGCCTGATAGTAGGGACAGGCGTGCAAGGGCAGTAAGTTTGACGCAGGAGGGAAAGCAGCTCGTGCGTGAGATTTACCGCTTTGCTGGTGAAGTCGAGCGTGAGCTTTTAGCGGACATTCCTGCGAGTGATATTGATGTCACACGCCGCGTCTTAGGTGTTATTTTAGGCCGGATTGACTCGCATCTGTAGCGCGGCATTAGCTTGATGAAAGTTGCGCGGTGATTGCTGTGCACGCTGCCAGAGCATTTTCTGGTGCAATGCTGAGTAAAAGGCCGCGAGCTCCTGCATTAATAATGAGTTGGGGGTGCGCTTCTGTGATCGCTCGCTGCTCAAACGCTGTACGGCACGGTCTTTTTTGCCCGAAAGGGCTTACACCGCCGATTTGATAGCCTGTGTAGTCTTCAGCATCGTGCCGATTCATCATTTTTGCTTTGCGGCCCCCAAAGGCCTGCGCCACAAGAGCAAAGTCCATTTCGTATTCGACGGGCAGGACAACGCAAGCGGGCGTGCCATCCACTTTAACCATAAGGGTTTTGAGAACTGCTTGCGGGTCAGCATTTAAAGCCTGCGCCGCAGCAATCCCCAATTTTTCGACGGTCGGATCGTATTCATATGCGTGCAAATTATAGGGCAGGCAAAGGGCGTCGAGCCATAATGTCGCGGCTGTTTGGTGTTGTGTCATTATTAAAGTCTTTTCTTCAATACAAAATGATATCAGCAAATTTTTTGAATTTGTTCAAAGAGATAATTGCATTAAACAAACTTTGATTTTGTAAGTATTTTTCAAACAAAAGAAAGCGTCAGAAAACAATCTTAGGTGGTGTTTTTGCGGCTGACGGAAAGTCTTATAGCCAAGCGCTTCGTGTTACACTATAACAGGCCGCCCTGCTGTTTGGTTGTGCTGGTTTCATGACGATCTTTTTGCGCTTTGGTATGCTGTGTGCGGCATTGGCTTTTGGAGCCATGGCTCATCCGGTCGATGCTGCTGAATCTGCGCCGTTGCATGTAGTATGTGTTGAATCCGTATGGTGCAACGTGGTCGCCCAGATTGGGAAGCAGCACGTGGACGTACAGTCGATTATTAGCACGCCGGGTATTGATCCGCACGAGTTTGCGCCGACACCAGCGATGGCTAAACGCCTTGCCGAGGCGGATTTCGCAGTCATGAATGGGGCTGTTTACGATGATTGGGCTATGCCATTTGTTCTTCACGCAAAGGGGCATTTGAATATTGGGGAAAAGGTTGGCTGGAAGTCAGGTGACGATAGCCACGTTTTTCTTAATCCGCAGGACGTACGCATTGCGGTGCAAAATATTGAACATATTCTGGTGCAGCTCGAACCTGCTTTTGAGCAGGATTTTAATGCCGGGGCAGCGGCGTTTTTGGCTGATTTAAATTCTATAGATGATCGTCTGGCAGCATTAAGGGCGGAGCGGGCGTATACACCTTACGCCGCTACTGAAACTCAAGGCAGTGCTCTGTTTGCTCAGGCGGGGTGGACTTTATTAAATGCCCGCTACGCGCGGGCTATAGCGCAGCATATGGCACCATCTCCCCGTGACGAAGCCGCACTGGAAACAGCGATAGCGTCGCGCAAAATTACGTTGCTAGTGCTCAACCCTGCCGTAAGGGCACCCCAGTTGGCGCATTTGGAGGATTTAGCCCGGAAAGCGTCGATACCCGTTATTCAGGTAGGAGAGACGCTGCCCGTCGGGCAATCGTGGCAAGGGTGGGTATCTAATATCTTGGACCAAGCCGAAGGGGCGCGGAATGCAGCGCAGCACTGAGGCGGGACCGATACTCTCTCTTAAAAATGTTACGCTTGCCCATGGCTCAAAACGTATTTTGCGCTCTTGCACCTGTGAAATTCCACTGCATGGCTTAACGTTGTTGAGCGGACGAAATGGTGCGGGAAAATCCACATTTTTACAGGCGGTTTTGGGAATTATTCAGCCAGTAGACGGAGAGATTTTGCTTGATGGGCAGCCAGTGCGTCGGGTGCGGTCGCAATTGGGGTATATGCCTCAGGGGCGCAGCGAAATGCCCGGAAGAACTGAAGCGGCCCTCGCAATTCCCGCGTTGGCACATATACGGTCAGCTTTAAATGGTGCCTCATGGGGCTTTTGGGGTGCGCTAGGCCAGCAGAAAAAACTGTTGAACAGTTTGCTTGAGCGCGCCGAAATTCCCTCGGGCCGGACAAGCTACGTTCATCGCCCATTGGGGCAGTTATCGGGTGGGGAGCGGCAGCGTGTAGCTTTGGCGCAGGCGCTGGCGCCTCTGGGTACAAGAAATAATGCTGTCTTGCTTTTAGACGAGCCGATTGCAGCGTTGGATCAGGCTGGGCGTGATGCTCTTCTAGGGCTGCTTAAGCAACTCGTGGCAGCGGGTACGTCAATCATCTTAACGTCCCACGATATGGCTGGATTAGAGGCCATGGCGTCAAGGACAGTGACCTTATTGGAAGAAACGGTGCATGTTTGCGTTTGATTTTATGCGCCATGCGGCAATGGGATGTATTTTGGTTTCGCTGTTAGCGGGCGTTGTCGGCTGGTTTTTGCTGCTGCGTGGTCAGGCGTTTGCTGCACATAGTCTTACACATGTTGGTTTTAGTGGGGCGGCAGGTGCCGTATGGCTTGGCTTGCCTCCACTGGCAGGTATGGGGGTATTCAGCCTAGTTGCTGGTCTAGTTCTGGGCATAGAAAACCTGCGGGAGCGTAGGCCGCTTAATCGTGATGGAATAACGGGTCTGGTCCTGTCCGCTAGCTTGGGCCTTGGAATGCTCTTTCTTCACCTCTCGAACGGTGCCTCTAGTTTGGTTACCACTCTTTTGTTCGGTGATGTGCTAGGGCTAAGCATGGGCGCACTCAAGACGCTAACTATTTTGACCTGTTTTTGTTTGTGTTTATTATTGCTTATTGGGCGCCCACTTCTATTTGCAAGCTTGAATCCGGAGATGGCTTTAGCGAGGGGTGTTCCTGTTAGGATGCTGTCGCTGAGTTTGATGGGTATTGCGGCGATGGCGTGCGCTGTATGCTCAGAAATTGCAGGAGCTCTATTGTCATTCAGCTTAATGGTGGGACCAGCAGCAACGGCGTTAAGGCTAAATCTTTCGCCTTTATGGGGGCTCTTGGCCTCAGTAGTCTTAGCTGTTTTCCTATCGCTGGGGGGGCTGGTTCTCTCTTGGCAAACTGACATACCCGTTCCGTTTTGGATTGGGGCTGGAGCATTAGGGATATACATTTTTGCAGGCTGGGTAATGGCTTGGCGAACACGTTATTTGCGTTTGTGAAGGAATAAAAATGATAGGCTTGAGTGATAGTGATATTTCTTTAGTCTACGATAATATGTCGAATAAAAATAAAATAATAAAGACTTATAAAAACAAAAATAAAGCTTTTCGTGAGTTTTTTGCTTATTCCCTCTTGCGGGGCAGTGAAATTATTCCTGATAATATTTCTCTGGTAGATAAAAATGAATATATATATTTTCTATAGAAATGGATTATATAAATAATTCGGGAATTTTATTTCAGTTTTGTGAAGTAAATGATGGATTTTATTGCGCCGGTGCTTTGCTTGGTAGAATGGTCAAACATTCATCCGCGGCTATTGCCACAAGTGGAATACCCAAATTTCTATTGTTTGAACAATCTAAAGCGTGGGATATATATTTAAAAAATAAAATTGATGGTTGGGAAAATAATATAAAGAAAATGAAAATAAATATTCCGTCGCAGAAAATAGATAAGGCTCTGAATTTTTGTCGTGGAGGCGTGGGTAAGTTTACTTATCAAGATGTATCTTTGATACATGGTGATTTTACAGAGCAAAATATTATTTGGGATTGCGATAAAAAGGATTGGAAAATAATAGATTTTGGAAGTGCGTTGGTGGGAGACCCGCGTTTTGATCTGGGGAAAATCATTTGGCTTAATAGTGATTTTTGCGACGAATTTATGTGGAAGCGTTTCATCGCGGGATGGTGCTCAACCTCCTCCCTCCAAGTGGAAAGGAAAAGTATTATTTTCTACGCCGCAATTCACGCGTTGGCGGCTCTCGATTGGGTCGCGCGCCGTGTTGGAGTTAGTGGCGACATTCCGGACGGAAGCTTAGATTTTTTCATGCGCGCGTCTAAAGTTTTGGAGATGATTTGAAGCGTTTAAAATGAGCTTTGCATGTGGTTTAGAGAAAGATGGATTAGAACGATAAATGCAATAAGCCCTATGTGAAGTATCACAAGCCATTTAAGCGTAATGACATTTGAATCTTCGGGTTTGTCAAAGTTAAGATTAGGAATTTTCATGACGGACGATACTCCACGAAAGATTTCCACCGATTAACGGCGAAAAAGAATTTTAGAGCAAGTCTTTTTTATATTGTTCCTTTCGGAAACTTCCAAGAAGGAACCAAAGCTTAAAAGTAATATTCTCCAGTCTCCCTTGGCGACGGAATTTGGGGTGTCTTGTCAAAAAAATAAAACGCTCGAAAAAGGATTTTGCATTTATTAGTTCCTCTAAGAAAAAGCGATTTTCCGAGGGTAACTGTTGAGCATGGCTGTACAGGTTGGCAGCATTGGCTTCAAACATATTAAGGAACGCAAATGGGCCTCGCGTTAAGGCTTTGAAGGATCGTTGAATAAATGAGGATTGAGCACCGACTGAATTTGATTGGTGTTGTCTATACAGTAGGGCGGGGACAGGATCATATCGTATAGTGCTGTTGAAAGATGTAGTAAGAAGCATCATCCACCAGTCGTGGTATATTAAAGTTGATGTATTTATAAAATTCAAAGAAGTATTTCTGAGTTTTTTATTAAAAACCATGCTCATGCCGCTAGCGACATTTTGTGTAAGAGTGTTTTGAAAGTTTATTTCTTTCTGAATAAAAGAAGATTTTCCCGTGATTTTAAGGCTCTGATCGGTCATGTAATAACCGGAAAAATATAAAGCATTTTGTTCAGAATGGGTTGCGCCCAACGCGGCAACGGCTCTTTCTAGTTTGTCAGGTAGCCAGACATCGTCTTGGTCTGAAAAGGCGTAATAGTCGTGGGTGGCGGCATTTGCCATAAGGCTAAAGAAAGAACGCTGTACGCCTAAGCGTGGCTCTTCGGTGGTAATCTCGCTGCAGCGACCTAGGCCATCAGTTTGAGCAAAATAGCGAATTATCTCGAGACTATTGTCGGATGAGCCATCATCACGCCAATATAAATGCCAATTTGTGTGCGTTTGGTGAAGATAACTGCTCAGTTGTTCGGCAAGGAACGCACTGCCGTTATAGATGGAAAGCAAAATAGCGACTGAACTGGCCGCGTGTTTTTGATGCGTAACGCTGGGTGTTTCTGTGCGCTGGAAAGATTTTGCGTTAGTCATTTGCGTAAAATAGTGCCCGATGAGATGCGTTTAGATCTCACCGGGCATACAATTAGGCAAATAAACGAGCAACTGTTTGTTGGACGCTATCTTCCCAAGCCGGAAGGCGCACACCGAAAACGCGCTCGAGCTTGGAGCAGTCAAGTCGGGAGTCTTGGGGGCGTTTTGCCGGGGTTGGCCAGTCTTCGGTACGAATGGCTGTAACTTCCGGCTTTTTTTGCCCATGCTCGGCGGCGGCATCAAGAGCTGCTACGGCTAAACCATGCCAGGTTGTTTCGCCTGTCCCTGCGGCGTGATAAATCCCAGCAAAATGAGGTTGCCAACCTTCGTTTTCAATTTTGGCGAGAATTGCCAAAATCGCAGCTGCAAGGTCATCGGAACTGGTTGGATTACCGTGTTGGTCACCGACAACTTTGAGGGCAGGGTTTTTGGCGCCAGCATTAATCATCGTTTTAACGAAGTTCTTGCCGTGCGCGGAATAGACCCATGCCGTACGAAGGATAACAGTTTTTGGGTTGGCCGCTAGGACAGCCTGCTCACCATCAGCCTTTGTGCGGCCGTAAACTGTCTGCGGAGTGGTTGGGTCTGTCTCTTGATAAGGGGATCCCTTATCTCCAGAGAAGACGTAATCTGTCGATACATGGATGAAAGGAATACCTGCCTCAGCGCAGGCCTTAGCGAGTTCTTCTGGCCCGGTATGGTTGCCGCGCTTTGCACCCTCGCTTTCGCTTTCAGCCAGATCAACGGCAGTCCACGCAGCGCCATTCACAACGGCGCTGGGTTTGATGCTGCGGACAAGTTCTGCAATTGCTTCAGGGTTATCAAAGTCAAATTCAGGCCGGCCAACACGGTGAATGCGTGTGCCGCCGATATTGCTGAGGGATGTGGCAAGTTGTCCGCTGCCGCCAGTAACAAGAATGGTCTGTGTGGTAGACATGTCTTCTCTCACTTTTCGTACTGGAACCAGCCTTTGGCTTCTGAGAAGTGGGGTGCAATTTTGTCTTTGTCAGACAGCACAGCGTCTGCTTCTGCGACAGGCCAATCAATTTTCAGCTCTGGGCAGTTCCAGATGACGGCGCGTTCAGACGCTTTGTCGTATAGGCCGGTGCATTTGTACTGGACTTCAGTGTCTTCTTCCAAAGTCACGAAGCCATGCAGGAAGCCGGGGGGGACCCAAAGCTGTGACCAATTATCGGCTGACAATTCAGCGCCGACCCACTGACCATAGGTAGGGGAGCCTGTGCGAGCATCCACGGCAACATCCCAAATGGCACCGCGAGTGACGCGTACCAGCTTGCCCTGAGCATGGGGGGCTAGCTGGCAGTGTAAGCCGCGTACAACGCCTTTTTGCCGGGATAGGCTTTGGTTGTCCTGTACGAATGGTAGGGCGATGCCAGCATCTGCCATGCGGTCAATATTATAAGTTTCTGAGAAGAAACCGCGATTGTCACCAAAGCGAGGTGGGGTCACCAAAATGACGTCTGGAATAGCTAAGCGCTCAACCTTCATGGCGTCTTCCTTTGGGCAAAAAGATGTTGTGATTGTAGGATGGACTGGCGTCCCCATGGCGAGGGTCATGGGGACGCGGGTTTCAGTGGCCGTGATCTGCTAGTTCCAGCAGGAGGCGTCCAAGCTCTGTCTTACGCATTTTCTGCGCGTAGTTCCGCAGTTGGTCAGCTGTGATAAAGCCGTTTCGGAATGCAACTTCAGCAGGTGAGCCGACGAGCATTCCTTGGCGTGATTGGATAGTTTGCACAAAGGTTCCAGCCTGCATGAGGCTGTCCGGAACGCCTGCGTCAAGCCATGCGCAACCGCGGCTCAAACGGTCAACCTGCAATGTGCCTTCTTCAAGGTACATGCGGTTGAGGTCTGTGATTTCCAGCTCACCACGCTCGCTCGGTTTGACCTTTTTAGCAAATTCTACAACTCGATGATCGTAGAAATAAAGACCGGTAATTGCCCAATGAGATTGAGGATTGACGGGCTTTTCTTCGACTTCGAGCGCTTTGCCGTTTTCATCAAACAGCACGACACCGTAGCGTTCTGGGTCGCGGACCTGATACGCAAACACTGTTGCGCCTTCAGGGCGTTTAGCAGCAGCGCGCAGCATGACGCCAAGATGCTCTGCGAAGATCAGATTATCGCCAAGGGCGAGTGCGCATGGCGCGCCGTCAATCCAGTCTTCAGCAATAAGGAATGCTTGCGCTAAGCCATCTGGGGAAGGCTGCTCACGATACGTAAATCGCACGCCGTATTGCGATCCATCGCCGAGAAGGCGCTTGAATTGCGGTAGGTCATGCGGTGTCGTGATGATCATAATATCGCGAATTCCCGCTAACATGAGCGTGGAAAGCGGATAGTAAATCATCGGCTTATCGTAGACCGGCAGAAGCTGCTTAGAGGCAGCCAGGGTCATTGGATGCAGGCGTGTTCCTGACCCACCGGCCAAGATAATGCCTTTCATCTGGGTGCTAGCAGCGACAGTCATGAGCGCGTTCCCAAGCGTTGGCCGGTGTAACGTTTAGAACGAATACCTTCCCACCATTCGCGGTTGTCGAGGTACCATTGGACAGTTTTACGGATACCGGTTTCGAAGTCGTGCTTGGCTTTCCAGTCCAATGCATTTTCGGCATGGCTGGGGTCAATCTCATAGCGGAAATCGTGCCCGGGGCGGTCGGTAACGTAACGAATGAGGCGCTCGCGCGGACCTGCTGGGTCAGGAATAAGTTCGTCCAGCACGGCGCAAATCGCTTTTACAACGTCAATATTGCGGCGAGGTTGGCGCGCGCCGATAGCGTATGTTTCGCCAGGCTCACCGCGCTCTACGGCACGGACGAGGGCTTCAGCGTGGTCTTCTACGAACAGCCAATCACGGACGTTTTCACCTTTGCCATAGACAGGCAGCTCTTTACCTTCGATCGCATTGATAGTGACCAGCGGGATGAGTTTTTCGGGGAAGTGCCAGACGCCGTAATTATTGGTCGTGTTTGTTACGAATGTCGGGAGACCATACGTGTGGAACCATGCTCTGACCAAGTGATCAGAAGCCGCCTTGGAGGCTGAGTATGGGCTACGAGGATCGTACGGGGTTGTCTCTGTGAAGGGCGGATCGTTCGGTTCGAGATGCCCAAAGACTTCATCCGTAGAAATGTGGTGGAAGCGGAAGGCTTTCTTCCGTTCTGCATCAAGAGGCGTCCAGTATTTACGCGCTGCTTCAAGAAGGGCGTATGTACCAACAACGTTTGTTTGAATGAAGATGCCCGGACCATCAATCGAACGGTCAACGTGGCTTTCTGCAGCCAAGTGCATAACAGCATCGGGCTGGTATTCGTCAAAAAGTTTTTGGAGTTCAACACTATTGATAATATTGGCATCCGCGTGGCGGTAGCGCGGGTTCGAGGCGATTTCAGCCACCGTATCTGCAGATGCCGCATAGGTCATGCAGTCGACGTTCAGGACGTCGTGATCGGTATTGTTGATTATGTACCGAACAACGGAGGAACCGATAAATCCACAACCGCCAGTTAGTAGAATACGCATCTTTTCCCCTTGGTCATGGTCGACATTCCTTACATGAAATATCAGAGCTAATTATGCAAAGCACACCTTACAGTAACGTGCAAGCAACGCAGGTCATCTTGTGAAGTTCATAGGTAAAATAAATTGTTCTTGTCGATATTATTACAAAGAGCAGCAAAAATGGGCTGATGGGGATTTCTTGGGCAAGGATTCGTCCTAAAAAACTAAAAACAACACGGTAAAATCGTCATTTTTATGCAATTATCATGACAACACGTTAAGCCTTATGGAATTTAGAATGTCAGACAAGACGCAAATTACTCCTCCCGAAGCGCATGGCCATTTTCTTGATGAACCGGAATTGCCTTCAGGTGTAACGCGGTTTTGGCTGATACGTCATGCTGTGGTCGAGCCGGAAGCTCGCAAAGTAATGTATGGCGCGCTGGATGTAGCACTCTGTGCTCAAACAATGGCGAAACAAAAAGCGGGTTACAGGTCGCTTGCGCAGCGCTTGCCGAAAAATGCTGTATGGGTCAGTTCCCCTCTGCAAAGAGCGCGGGAAACGGCTCGTGCCCTGATAGAGGCATCAGAAGGTCGGGAAGATATAGCGTCGTTGCAAGTGGATGAGCGGTTTGTCGAGCAGTCCATAGGCGATTGGCATGGAACGCCGCATCAGGAGTTTCCTTCGCTGTTGTCGCTACCACCAAACCCGTTTTGGTCTCTCGCGGCGACAGAAACGCCGCCCGGAGGGGAAAGCATGTTGGACGTGGGTGCGAGAGTTGGTAAGGCCTTGGAGGAGCGTGCTGCGCTGAATGCTGGGAAAGATACAGTTATAGTAAGTCACGGTGGCGCTATACGGGCAGCTTTGGCGCATGCGTTACAAGTGCATCCGGAGACAGCTCTAAGGTTCACGATTCAGAATTTGTCGCTCTCTATTATTGAGCGTATTGGTGGTATTTGGCGGGTAATTAAAGTAAACGAATTGCCTGATTTTGGGGGCTGATCCATGTCGAATAAAGTGTTGAGCGCCAACGATAACGTAGACGATAAGCTAAAGCAGCGTAAATTAGTAATTAGAGTCGTCGGTATGACGGCTGGGTTTATATTGTTTTTGGTTTTTCTAGGTATAGCATGTGCAACAACGACAATGGATGCACAAAACCATGTTCATACTAACTGGTGGTTACTGGCGATAGCCTTCTTCTGGGCTATGGTTTTCATGTATCATATTGGTTTTTCCTAATGCTTTTAGGGCCTGTCCTCCTCGAACAGGCCCTTAGACTTCTTTTACGGTCTATCTACCCCAAAAGCTTCTTCCAGTGAGTTGAAGCCATCGTCTCGCATGCTTTGCAGTAGTTCTGCTTTAAGGCGAGGGAGAATGGATGCGCCTTCCAGAATGAAGGAGGTGTAGAGCTGAACCATGCTGGCACCGAGGCGGATACGGTCCAAAATATCGCGGCCAGTTTCAATGCCGCCTGCGGAGATGAGAGTAAGGCGCCCTTTGTTGATAGCGGAGACATGCTGAAGGACTTCGCGTGCTCGACTGGTCAAGGGACGGCCTGATAAGCCGCCACTTTCGTGAGCGTGCGGGCTTGTGAGGCTATCCGGACGAGCAATTGTTGTGTTCGTTAGAATAAGGCCTTGGGCTCCGCCATTAATTGCGGCCTCTAGAATGGGCGCATAGGCCGCATTTGCCATATCGGGTGCAAGTTTGATGAGTAGAGGTGGGCGCTCTGCGTTACGTTTGTTAACTGCATCAAGCAGTTGAGTGAGAAATTCCGCAGATTGTAGGTCTCTCAAACCCGGCGTGTTTGGTGATGACAGATTGATGGTGATGTAATCGGCATAAGGGCGCACTCTGGCAACGAGCTCAGGGTAATCTTTGAGCGGGTCCGCGCCAGTTTTGTTGATGCCGATATTCGCACCGAGGGGGGCGAGGGGGCCGCGGAGCCGCCCATTGGGCTGTGGGCGATGAAGGCGTGCAAGGTTGCGGCAGAAGCGATCAATGCCACAGCCATTAAAGCCCATGCGGTTAATGATCGCGCCATCCTCTGGCAAGCGAAACAAACGAGGCTGAGGATTGCCCGGTTGAGGGCGTGGCGTCACGGTGCCTGCTTCGACGTGGCCAAAGCCCATGCGTGTCAAGGGGCGTACAGCGCGGGCATTTTTATCGAAACCCGCTGCCAAGCCAATTGGGTTCGGAAAGTGCAGCCCTAAGCATTGTACGCTGAGGCGTGGGTCATCTTTGGGGGCTTTGGGTGTGAGGCCGAGTGCCATTGCAGTAATGGCGAGTTCATGAGCGGGTTCCGGCTCAAAACGATGCAGGAACGCAGTGGCGATTTTATTCATATCGATCATGAGGGCGAAGAGTAGCACGAACTGGTCAAATTGGGAGATAATCCGACGATTCTAATTCGCGCTAATCCGCGTGATGAGCGTTTCAAGGGGTTGGCCTAGGGCGCAGGACAGGATAGGAGCAACGTATGTGGGACGAACCCTATCTCGAAACGTGTTGCCGCTCTACTTTGCACAGGCTGTTGCTTTGTGCAGATGTTGGACGGCCGGAAGGGCTGAAAGATCAGCCATGCCTGGAGCGCCTTGAGGCGATGGGGTTTGTACACCATCGTCCAGACGGCCGCTATGTGCTGACGGAGGCCGGAAAAGAGAGGCACCGTACAGAAATTGCCCCACGCAGGTGATCGCAATTGGCCGGAATGCAAAAGCGCAAACCCGGCCAATATGGGAGTTACTTTTTCAACAAACGGTTGGGAAATGCTTCAGCGAAGCGCTCCTCATCCGCGGGGAAAAGGCGCACATCGACGATGATGGCGTCTTCACGGTCCAGCCGCTCCACGACTTCTCCGTGCTGATAAAGCCATGCAAGCGCGGCACCGTCTTCAGGAGCGATCT
Source organism: Neokomagataea tanensis (assembly GCF_006542335.1). Taxonomy (GTDB): domain Bacteria; phylum Pseudomonadota; class Alphaproteobacteria; order Acetobacterales; family Acetobacteraceae; genus Gluconobacter; species Gluconobacter tanensis. The sequence continues at coordinate 1,837,567 of NZ_CP032485.1, forward strand.
GTGCATGCGCATGCCGCATTGAGCGCGTCATGTGCTGGTCGAGTATCTCGAATAAGTCGGGAATACCATCGTTTGTAATCGCTGAAATTGCGACGGCATTCTCTCGCCGAGGGACTGCTGCTACCCCGCCCACAAGATCGGCCTTGTTAAGCACCTCAATGGTACGTTCTGGCCAATGTGAATCGAGCATTTCATCCCGTACCATGCCGTCTAGTACGTTTAGGACGTCTGAATGTTGGGCAGCGGTGTCAGGGTGGGCAATATCGCGCACGTGCAGGATTACGTCTGCTTGGGATACTTCCTCAAGTGTGGCTCTGAAGGCAGCAATCAGTTCGGTTGGAAGTTCACTGATAAAGCCGACAGTGTCCGACAAAATGATTTTTCGACCTGATGGCAGGGTCACACCGCGCATTGTGGGATCAAGAGTAGCAAAGAGCTGATCCTGAGCATGCACGGCGGCGCCGGTAAGGGCATTGAAGAGGGTGGACTTGCCAGCATTTGTATAGCCAACAAGCGCAACGACGGGGAACGGAACGCGCTTGCGCGCATCGCGGTGCAAACCACGGGTCCTGCGGACCTGTTCCAATTCTTTACGGATTTTGCCGATACGCTCTGCAAGCATACGTCTATCGGCTTCCATTTGGGTTTCACCGGGGCCACCCAAGAAGCCGAAGCCGCCGCGCTGCCGCTCCAAGTGAGTCCATAGTCGCACGAGACGAGAGCGTTGGTATTCCAAGTGGGCAAGCTCGACTTGCAAGACACCTTCGCGGGTGGCTGCGCGAGCGCCGAAAATATCGAGAATGAGCCCCGTTCGGTCAACAACCTTGCAACCTAGGAATTTTTCTAAGTTGCGCTGCTGCCGGGGGGAGAGGCGCGCGTCAACGACGACGACATCGACCTGATCTTGTTTTACAGCATCCGCCAATTGCTCCACTTGGCCGGTGCCAAGCAAAGTTGCCGGTCTGCGTGCACGCAAAAGAAAGGCTGCTTGTCGAACAATAATCAGTCCGATCGAAGCTGCGAGCCCTACAGCCTCTTCTAGCCGTGCATCTGCTGCACGTACGTCATCGGCAACGGCTGAACGTTCCCACGGGAGAATGACGGCTGCGCGGGTAGCGGGTTTGCGCGTATCGTGTCCGCTCAAATTGTCTCATCCGAAAAATGTGGCATAGGGCCAGATGGCATGATGGTGCTGACGGCGTGTTTGTAAACAAGCTGCACGTGACCGTCGCGTCGCAGCAAAAGTGTCTCGGCGTCAAATTGTGTGACGACGCCTTGGAGTTTTACACCATTGACGAGAAAGACCGTGACCGGGCTTTCCGTCTGGCTGATATGGGTCAGAAAGCGTTCCTGTATTGCTTGGAACGGGGCAGGGGCGTCACGCTGCTATAGTCTCCTGAGATTAGCGTTCACTGGCTGCAACGGGTGCAGGATTTTTTTCATCTTGCATAGTCACGCCTAGCTGCTTGAGCTTACGGTGCAGCGCGCTCCGTTCCATGCACACGAAGTTTGCGGTCCGGCTGATATTGCCGCCGAAGCGTGTGAGCTGGACCTGAAGATATTGAGTTTCAAACAGATCGCGCGCTTCACGGAGGGGGAGGCTCATCACATCTGCGCCAGCATTCAGGCGTGTCATGGATGGAGCTCCTTGGCTGATATTAGCCGGAAGCATATCGGCCCGAATTGGGTCGTTCCCGCCTCCCGGCATCATAATAAGCAAACGCTCCATCAGATTACGCAATTCGCGGGCGTTGCCGGGCCAGTCATAGGTTTGCAGAGCTGCAAGCGCATCAACTGAAAGCTCCCGCAGTGGAAGGCCAGACGATACGGCGCAACGCTCTAGGAAATGCCGCGCAAGCGCTGGAATATCCTCGCGTCTTTCACGTAGGGAAGGGACACGTAGAGGAACAACTGCAAGGCGGTAATAGAGATCTTCGCGGAAGCGGTGTGCGGCTATCTCTGTATGCAGGTCGCGGTTTGTGGTCGCGATAACACGTACATCTACTTTGACGCGTGCTGTGCCGCCAATGCGTTCGAAGGATTGGTCTTGTAGAGCGCGAACAATTTTCCCTTGGGTTTCCAAGGGCATGTCACCGACTTCATCGAGTAGCAATGTACCGCGGTTGGCGCGCTCCAAAACACCTCGGCGCATAGGGTGCTCAGCATCCCCCTCAAGGCCAAAAAGTTCTTCTTCGAAGCGGTTAGGGGCTAACACGGCACAGTTCAGGGCGATGAAGGGCCCCTCAGAGCGGCGTGAGCGGGCGTGAATCATGCGCGCTGCAATTTCTTTGCCTGCACCAGCCGGGCCGGTGATGAGTACCCGTGAATTTGTAGGAGCTACGCGTTCAATTTGCCCACGAACAGCAGATATTGCCGGTCCGTCACCGAAAAGCGACGTGTCATTCCCCGCGCGGAGGCGCAGTTCTGCGTTTTCCTGCTTAAGGCGGGCGGCTTCTAGCGCGCGCTGAACGACAACGAGGAGACGATCAGATTGGAATGGTTTCTCTATGAAGTCATAAGCGCCGTGCTTGAGGCTGGCTACTGCCGTCTCAATTGTGCCGTGTCCGGAAATCATGACAGTAGGAAGGCCAGGCTCTTCCGCCTGAATATTTTTCAATACCTCAATGCCGTCCATTTTAGACCCCTGTAACCAGATGTCCAAAATGACAAGAGACGGACGGGTGGCACGAAACATGGCCAGCGCCTGTTCCGCGCTAGACGCTGTACGCGTCCGGTAACCCTCATCGCTGAGTATGCCCTCGATGAGGAACCGAATGTCCGGCTCGTCATCGACGATCAGAATCTCATGTTCCATCAGTTATCCTCATACGCCCGCCTCCCTTGTTACGCGAGGCGCTATCTTCTGCAAGGGGGAGAGCAAGTGTGACTTGCGTGCCAGACACTTTCTCTACCGCTTTATAATTTGTGCTAGGGCTCTCAGGCTGTTTGCGGTCAGCCAAGGTGAGGGTCCCAGCGTGGTCCTCCATAATCTTCTTAACGATAGCCAGTCCAAGCCCCGTGCCTTTAGCCTTATGCGTAACATAAGGTTCGGTCAAACGGTGCCGCTCTCCTTGGGGGAGACCGATGCCGTCATCTTCAATCACTAATTGGGCATGACCGCCCCGGATGTGCAACCCCATCACAATATGGCCGATTGGCAACAAACTGCCATCTGGTCCGATCTCACGGAGGGAGGCACGCTCTGTCATGTGAATGGCATCTGCTGCGTTTTGAAGCAAATTGGTGAGGGCCTGCCCTATTAATCGGCGGTCGCACAACACAATTGGCCCAGAGGCGGGAAGATTTTGCGTTTCATAAATAATGAGAGGGTTGGCGTTTTTCTGCAAGACGAGGGCTTCTCGGCAGAGGCGTGAAAAATCTTCGATTTGTATTACGGGTTGAGGCATCCGGGCGAAAGCTGAGAACTCATCAACCATGCGCCCGATATCGCCTACTTGTCGGACAATTGTGTCGACTAATTGCGTGTAAGTCTCTGGGTCGGACTGGATTTCTTTTAAGAAGCGTCGTTTCAAGCGCTCCGAAGCGAGTTGAATAGGGGTAAGAGGGTTCTTGATTTCGTGGGCTACGCGCCGTGCAACGTCAGCCCATGCAGCTTTGCGCTGTGCTGACTGAAGTGCGGTGATATCGTCAAATGTCACGACATAACCTGCTACATCGGAGCCGCGCATTTCTGCGACCACGCGAACAAGTAGGGTACGTCCCGCTCCAGCACCCCCACCATCGCCAGGTCCGCCGGGGCGTTGAGCTCCGTCCGTGTCAATTTGAACCTCAGCCGTATGTACGCGCTCAGGAGCTGTGCGGGCTGCATCAAGCAATGCGGCAAATTCAGGCACGGCGTTGACCAAGTATTGACCGACGACGGGTAGTAGGTCCCGCTGAAGGACGTTGGATGCTGCACGGTTGGGTAGTTCTATAACCTGGCGCGTATCTAGGCCAATAACGCCTGCAGAAACACCCGATAAAACAGTTTCTGTAAAACGGCGGCGCTCATTAATTTGATCATACGCGACCATCAACTCCGAGCGCTGCGCTTCCAGCTGATCCGTCATGCGGTTAAAAGCGCGTGACAGGCCAGTCACTTCGTCATCTCGAAACATAGGCCGGCGCGCTGAATGATCGGGCACCGGAACGCGGACGCCCAAGTCACCTTGGGAAATGCGTGTTGCAGCGAGAATGAGTAGGCCGAGCGGGTTAGCAATACGATTGGCGAGAGCAAGGCCGGTGAGCATGCCAACCGCCAACACTAAAAGGCCCATCAGCATGAAGATTAAAACGAAGGTTACCTGAGTTTTCCCGCGATTGGCGAGCATACGTTTATAGTCTTGCACAAGTTCGTCTGTGCGGTGCATGTGTTCCAGAATTTGCGGGTCAACTGGCCTTGTGATGACGAGCATGAGGCCGGAATTATCGCCTAGTGAGACTACCGCCCGAATAAAGCGCTGGTCGGGGCGATCCAAGATCGCGACGTCTGTACGCGCCATTTCGATAACGGATTTTGGCGGCAAGGGTGGAGGAGCCATATCTGCTGAGCCGAGCACGCCGCCCGTCGCCAAAATGCGGTTAGTGAGAGGATCAAAAACCTCTGCATCCGTAAGGCCGCGCTCATAGACTTCATCGTCCAGCAGCTCTCTTAAGCGTTCTGGGGTGTGTAATAAATCCGTGCCGTGGGCAAACAGCTCGTCATTTTGGACAAGAATGAGCGTGTTGGCGAGTGAATACGCGGCGGTGCGTATGTTGTCGTTATGCTCCTGTAAGTAGCCTGCAGCAACGGAGCGAGCCTCGCTCAGCGCGTTATTAACACGATTGGAAAACCAAATTTCGACGCCATAATGGAAGAAAAGAGTGGCTACAGCACCAACGACAATCGTTGGTGCAACGGCAACAATGCCAAAGAGGGTAATAAGCCGGGCGTGAAGTCGTGCCCCTGCAAAGCCGAGGCGTCGTTCTGCAAGCATGCGCCCAACTTGAGAAACCGCTGCTGCGCCAATGAGCATGAGCATCAGGAAATCAAGCAGGAAGATCATCGCCTGTATAACGGGGCGATGTGTAATAGAAAGGCCGCCTGCAAGCACGACGAATGTCATAAACGCCAAAATAAGGGCCATGACAGTAAGGAGTAGGACGCCGTTAGCGCTGGATAAATAGTCGCGAAAGCGTTTGCGGCGCGGTCCCGCTTTCAACTTTGTCAATCGTCATTTCCTTTAGGAACGCTAATGTCGAGATCCCGAATTTTTTTTCGCAAAGTATTTCGGTTTAAGCCTAAAATAGCTGCTGCGCGAATTTGATTTCCACCTGTACGTCGTAGGACTTTATCGATGAGTGGGCGTTCAACCTCAGCGATAACGCAGGCGTGCAAGTCCCCATCGCTGTGGTCAGCACCAGATTCGAAGAAGTCACTAAGGGGGCGCTCCAATGCGCGGGACACGCCTCTGAGTTGCGCCTCTCCGGTTCCGCCTTGGCGGCAAATGGCGCTGATACGTTCGGGGCCTAGCCTTTGGACCGCTCCTAGACGGGAAAGCCAGGCGTGGAAAGTGTCGTCCAACCCGCCATGCCGCAAAAGAGAGGTAGGGTCGTAACGGCTTCCTACCAATAGTCTGAAACTGGCTTTTTCGATGTGTAAGCGTTGGATCAAGTGATGCTGCACGTCAGGCCAGAGGCAATCGATTTCGTCCAATAATAACGTGCCGCCACAGGCCTCGGAAATCCAGCCTGGAGTGTTCGCGCCATCCCCGAACAGCGCTACGGGGCGTAGCGCGCGGGGGGTTGCGGTCAGGGTGGCAACGATAAAAGGCGACCGCGCGCGAGGACCCGCTATATGCAAGCGTCGTGCTACATCCTGACGGTCCAGCCTGGTGGCGCCGTACAAGAAGAGGGGGCGCATGGTCGGGTCCTCAGTCGTGAGGACTGACGCTCTTAACGCTTGCTGCATAGCGCTTTGTTTCCAGTGGGGCTTTTCAGTGCCTAAGCGGCGTGCTCATTGTCAGATGGCAAGCAGGCCGCAGGGCCTTTTTCCCGGTCACGGTTAATACCCGCTTCAAGATGGCGATCGTAAAAATCTTCCAGAAGGCGAATGGCCTCAGGAGCATTGTCTACGCGGTTAATCGTCGAGCGGAAGGTTGCTGAATCTGGCAAGCCCGCAGAGTACCATGACACGTGTTTGCGGGCGAGCCTTAAGCCAGGACGTTCACCAAAGTGATCGAGCATCATGCGGTAGTGTTTTAATGCTATTGCTTTTTCGGTGGCTAAGTCCGGGTCTGGGATATCTTGGCCAGTTTTTAGTGATCTCGCGACCTGAGCGATAAACCACGGACGGCCGTAGCAACCTCGGCCAATCATAACGCCGTCAGCACCAGATTGGTGCAGGGCTTCTCTTGCCTTACGGATGGTTGTGACGTCGCCGTTCACGATGACCGGCAAGGAAACGGAATCCTTGACGGTTTTAACAAACCGCCAGTCGGCCTCACCATTGTAAAACATCTGGCGTGTGCGGCCATGTACGGCGACCATCTTGATTCCGCTCTCTTCCGCAATTTTGGCTAGTCGCGGGGCGTTCAGGTTGCTGTGGTCCCAACCCATGCGCATTTTGAGTGTGACAGGAACATCAACGGCTTTGACTGTTGCCTCAAGCAACCTAGCCGCTTGTGTTTCGTCGCGCATGAGAGCTGAACCGGCCATTTGGCCGATAGCAACTTTTTTTACCGGGCAGCCAAAATTGATATCGACCAAGTTGGCACCGCCATCGACTGCAATTTTCGCGGCTTGGGCCATGGCTTCGGGTTCACAGCCAGCTAACTGTACCGCGTTGACGCCACCTTGAGCAGAGCGGGCCATGCGCATCGTATTTTCGTTCTCTCTAATCATCGCCCAAGAAGCGATCATTTCAGAGACGACGAGTTCTGCCCCCAACTCACGCGCCAGTTGGCGGAATGGTAAATCCGTTACCCCGGAGAGCGGAGCAAGGATCACGGGGTCATCTATGACGACACCTCCGCCCAGATCAATGGCTTTCAGTGGGCGGTTTGGTGGATCAACGAGAGCAGATTCTTGATATTCAGACATGAGCCTAATTTACTGAGCCTGAGCCTTGGACGCAAACGGAGTTCTTAGTCGTGGCTAGATGAAGTTTGGGCAACGAGTGCGTAAACCTCCGTGAGGGTCAAATTGGGCGAATAAAAGGCTCCCTCGACATAGTCGCAGCCGAGTTGGCGCAAAATCAGGTCGCATTCCTTGGAAGCCACGTCTGTTGCGATAACTTTTTTTCCTACCGAATGAGCGACGTTGATTATGCTTTCGACAATAATCTTGTTCGTAGGGGTGTCAGGCAAATATTTTATTAAATCCCCACCAATTTTTATGTATTTGCATTGCAAATCACGGGTGTGAGGGAGTGACATGCAGGTATCATCAACGAAATTTAATATATAATTGGAATTTTCATGATCAATTTCAATCGCACTTTTTAAGTTATATTCATGTATTATCCTATCTATATGGTTGATTGAGTATTTATCTATATCTTTGGAATTATTAATTTTTAATGAAAAATATAACTTGCCATTATTGTTTATGGTTTTGCGTATTTCTTTATATGTATTTTCAATATAGTATTTATCTACTTGCTGTTTGAATGTATCGTCATTTTTCAATTCTATATTTTCGCTATTGTAGCAATCGATTGAAGTGGAAAACAATAATATATCTCCCCCGTTTGTACTAAAAGTAGGGGAATAAAGCGTAGGAAATTTTTCTTTTTTAAAAGATGTTAATATATCGGATAGCAGCTTAAGGCGTTGTTCATAACGTTCGGAAAGTTGGTTGTCGTAGAGGTAAATTTGATTTCCCCCCATTTCTTTCGCCTGATATAGGGCCATGTCAGGCTCATGTAGAGCATCTGAAATATTGGTCTTGGTATGCGCTGTGGTAATTGTATACCCAATGCTCGCAGAGGAATTGTGTAGTATTCCATCAAATGAAAATGTGAATTTTAAAGAATGTAGAATGTCGTTCAATATATTACTTAAAACAATATAGTCGTCATTATCGATGATTATCGCAAATTCATCGCCCCCCACGCGAGCAACAAAAATACTATTGCTTTGGAACCCTTTTAGTATCCGAGATATTTTTTTTAGGAGTTTGTCACCTGCTTTGTGTCCGAGCGTATCATTTGCTTTTTTAAAGTGGTCTATATCGATTATGCCAATGCAAAATCTTTTATCTTTGTTTTCTTTTTCAAGAATGGTTTTCAAGTGTACGGAAAAAGCGTTCCGGTTTGCTATGCCTGTTAAATTATCAACACTTAGCGCCAGTTGAAGCATTTTCTTATTAGATCTTAAATGCTCTTCAGTGAGTTTATGGGGTGTTATGTCAATAATAATAAAAATATCTATTTTTGTAGGGGATGTAAATTGTGAGCATGTAATATCGAGCCAGTAAGTTTTATTCTTTAGTCCGCGTACACTTATTTCTTTATGGTAATTTTTTGATTCAATATTTATTTTCTGAAGTGAAGAGATAAGTGGACTATTTTCAGAGTTTTTTAAGCGACGATCAATGTCATCAAACTTGGTGTTTTTAAAAATAACCTTGCGATCGTTATCAAGAATTATAACGCCTGCAGATTGATCGATAGCATGTAGTATCGCCTCTGCATGCTCAAACGCATGGGGTGGGAGTGCAGTCTGCGTTGATTTTAGAGAGTCCAAAGTTGGTTCAGTCTCTTTATTCATGGGTGAAAGAAGGTAACACATAAAAAGTTAATAGAAAATGAATAGGAGCAAATGGCCTATGTTTTTATCGGGATGATATTATAATATATTCAGATTTCAGGGTTATCATAAATCGACATTATTTTTTCCTTAAAATATGTTATTTCTGAATTATTATAATTAAGTTTTACAGTATTATTAATTTTATTAATATCTAGGCAGGATAAACTGCTCACAACCCACGAAGCATCACAGTAATTAAGAGTGTTTTTGGTAACTATTTCTTCGGAGCATATGTTTTTTTTCAGAAGCCGGGCCCTAGTTGTGCCTGGTAGGGCCCCGGTAGTGAGGGGAGGGGTGAGCAGTTTGTTTTTGTAGGCCACTATTAATGTGCCGGATGTGCCGCATGCGAGGCTCTTACCGTCAGAGCTGCGCAAAATGGCATCTTGGAAACCTTTTTCCTGAGCGTCGATCTTCGCGAGAATTGATGGCAGATAGTTGAGCGTTTTGACGGACGACAGGGGGGAAAGGGGCGGGCGCGTATATTGGCTTGTACACACCGAGATGCTTGTTGTTTGAGCTGGAGAAGATGCTGCGGCGGTAATAAGCAAAGTTGGAATGGGATGTTGGGGTGGGGCAATTCCGCGCGGGCCTGAACCGCGGGTTAAAGTTATCCTGATAGAGCCGTGTTTAAGAGTGTTACTGTGGATCACCTTTGTGCAGGCGTCGCTCAACGCAGTAATGTCAGGCAGAGGGATGCGTAATATTTTGCAGCCTTCGCACATTCTGTGAATGTGTTGCGTAAAATGCGGCAGCATACCGTCGGTGACGCGCAATGTCTCAAAGAGGCCGTCAGCCAGCAAAAAGCCGCGATCGGTATGCGGAATATGGCCTTGGCTATGCGGAACAAGGGCTGTGTTTAGCCATACATATCCGGTCATTCGCCAAACGCCTTTAGGAGAGCGGCTGCCTTTAAAGCGGTTTCAGCGTATTCTTTCTGGGGGTCCGAAGGCCAAGTAATGCCACCGCCTGCGCCGATGGAAAGGTGAGCACCGCAGCGTTCAGCGCTACGGATAATTACAGAACTATCCATGGCGCCGTCACGGCCAATACGAAATAAAGTGCCGCAATATGTCCCACGGTTGGAACGTTCAAGTGCATCTATAATCTGGAGTGCTTTGTGTTTTGGAGCGCCGGTAACTGAGCCCGGTGGAAGGGTCGCGCGCAATAGTTCCATTGCGTTGCTTTCTTGGGGTAATTGTCCAGTGACGCAAGAGACGAGATGTAGAACGTGAGCAAAGCGCTCAACGGAACAGAGTTCGGGTACGGTTATAGAGCCTAACGCGCATATGCGCCCAAGGTCGTGCCGCATCAAATCGGTAATCATTAGATTTTCAGCGTTTTCTTTGGTGTCACGGCGTAGTTTTGCAGCTTGAATTTCTAAATCATTGATTGCGGGCGCTGTGCCTTTGATGGGGCGTGTTTCAACAATTCCGTCTGATGAAAGCGCAAGAAAGCGTTCTACTGAGGCGCTTAGAAGGGACAGAAGTGGCGTCTTAAAATAAGCACCAAAAGGGGCAGGGGAGAGGGCACGCAAATGCATGTAAGCGCCGAGTTCGTCAAAATCTACAGGAAGCTCAGCTATGTAGCGCGTGGTTAGGTTGGCTTGAAAAATATCGCCAGCTTCAATGTGTTGTCGAACTTTTTGAACAGTTTCGATCCATTCTTCCTGTGAGAAGTCTGTAGAGAAAGTGAGCTTTGGCGCGACGGGTTGGGGGGGCGTTGCAGGAATATTGGGCGGTTGGTCACCGTTCTGACTGATCCACCAGCAGCGCTGTGATTGACGGTCATAGGCAATCACATTCGTGTAGTCTGCGGCAATGATCTGAGGGCTTTTCGAAGAATGTCTGCTTGGAACGCCCTCTAACTGCAAACCAGCACTGTATGACGCAACCCCTATTAAACCGCCGGTAAAGGGTAGGCCCGTATGTGCCTGTAGGTTTTGCTCCTCAACCGTGGAGCGGCCTTGTATCTGTTGAGCCGTAAGCCAGAAGTCCTGCTCGTGGAGCTGATTGTCTACGAGTAGGCCATGCTCATTCACGATAAAGGTGTGGCGTGGTTTGAGGCACAACCATGCCCAGCGGGCACGGTTGTCCTTTGGATCTCCGCCACTATCAAGCATGGTTCCCCAAGGGGCGTCCCGCAGGAGGTGAAGTGCCTGTGCCGGGTTATGCCATTGGAGTTCTTGGATGTAAGGGGCGGCGTTTCCGGTGGGGGATAACGCCGCTGAAGAAAAGGCTGGTGTGGTCAGAGGAGGGGCGCATCCTTGCCGCTGAGTTCACGGCGAATAATCTTAACGGGTACTAACCCAGAACCGAGCAGAGCATCGTGGAAGCTACGCAGGGAGAAGTTAGTGCCTTGTTCGTTTTTGAGATCTTCGCGGAGGTGCAGAATCATCAACTTACCCAAGAGGTATGAATAGTAGCCCGGATCGGCTGTTCCGCGACGTGCCTCCTTATACCCCATCATGGGGGACTGGTGGCAAGAGTGTACCATCAGATCGGTGGCTTGCTTTAGGCTCATACCCTGCGTGTGCATGCCAAAAGAGGCCAAGAGGCGGCAGTCGCGCAGCAGGGCATCTTGCAATTGAGCGAGGTGTAAATGCTGGTCTTGGTTATGGAATCCTTGTTCAACCATCATTTGCTCGGTGTAATGTGCCCAGCCTTCCGTTGTGGCGTAGGATTGAGAGCCCTTGCGTGTGAGGCTCCATTCCGGGTTGGCGCGCAAGTACAAACCTTGGACGAAGTGACCCGGCATTGCCTCGTGAACGGTGATGTTCAAAATAGTTGGGGTGTTGGAGTCTTCGAGAAAGGTTTGGACCTGTTTGGCGCTCCATTTAGAGTCTACAGGCGTAATATAATAGAAAGAAGTAGTTGCTTTGGTCTCAAAGGCACCCGGCCATTCCGTTGCCGCGGTGAGAAGCGAACGCTGGAAGCTTGGTGTTTCGGTTACTAGAGGCAGGCTTTTCGAGGGCAGCGTGATGAGTTTATGGTCAAGGACAAAACTCTGTGCATCTTTAAGCTGGTCACGGATGAGTGTGATCAAACCGTCTGCAGCGACATGGTCTTTACGGTTCTTTTCCAGAGCATTTTGTGGGTTGGCAGGGTCTATGCTGCGCGAAACAGCATCAAAATCGGCTTGATCTTTGGCGAGTTGAGCCTGACCCGCTGCAATAATGCGTTCCATTGGGACATCGACCATGTCCGCATTAAGCATAGCGCGGAAAGTTTCTGCGCCTAGAGCAAAGCTGCCTTGGGGTTTTGTGTGGTCTAGGGTCGTTTTGAACGCACGCAGCGCTTTGAGTGTCTCGGTGGTTGAGGCGCGAAGTTGTGCCTGAAGTGTAGGATCTTTTACCGAGGCGAATGCTGCGGGGATGGTGTCTTTTACGAAGCTGATAGCGCCGTCGAGGTCTTCTTTAGAGATTTCAAGAAAGATTGCAGGAACGGTGGTCAACTGGTGCTGCCCCGTGGCGAGCATGTTGGGAATGAGCAGCTCGCGTGAGATTGCGTCTTTCATCCGTTCGGAAGCAGGAGCAAAATCACGTTCGATCAGGCTATAAAGTGCCTCAGTTGCCAGTGAGATGTAGGTGTCAGGGTTGTGGCGGTATCCTTGAACACGCTCATTGCTGACCAATTCTTCTCGGATGCTGGACAAGAGAATGTCGCGATCATCTTGGCGTCTTTGCGGCAAAGATGACACATCGAGAGCGCTGAGCGCAATTTCTTCTTGATGAAGGCGGCTTGTCTGAGCGTCGATCGCCTTAACGGATATGTCGTCCAACCCGCCGTCAGCATTATGAATGCCTAAGGCTGTTGAGCCAACAGGGCTTGCGGCCCACTCAGCATCGAAATGTGTTTTTTCTAAAATGCCCAAGGCCGCGCCCGGGTCCGTTGGGAGTGGGGCAGCTTGAACATTCGCAAAAGCTGTACAGGTGAACGCTACCCCAAAGAGAAGCGCACGGCGGAAAGAGAGGATATTTTTTTTCATGCTGATTACGTTACGGTAACATGATGCTTACGGCAATCATCTTACTCTAACGGGTAAATTAACTTAGGTATCACTATAATATGGAGGGATTAAAAAGTGTTCTGAGATTGAATCATAATATAAGTCGATATATTTTTGAATATATATAATTATATATTAAGTTAAATATAAGATACTAGAATAATATCTTCATTATACACCACCTGATATGTAAATAATTTTTGTAAATATCAGGTGGTGTATTGATATATTTTTTCCTTTTTAGGGTTGGGTACTTAATTCCCTTGTTGATTATTCGCGCTAGGTTCGTCCTCAGTGGGGGGTGTTAGTGCCCCTCTGTCGAGGGCTGCTGTGAAGAGCTCCCAATCAGTGCGGGTTTGTGCGGCGTAGGCATCCGAGAAAGAGGCGATAGCGTCTGCGAAGGCTTTGCCTTTGCCAAGATAGCCTGAAATTTGGCTTACATCTCCCGAACGGGCATGTGCACGAGCGAGTGTACGTCCACAAAGCTTGGCATAGTCGGCCAGTCCTTCCTGAGCGACATCGGCACCGATATCTGCAAGACGGCCGTCTTTCAAACGGCGAACATAGAACTGGCGGCCACTGCCCGATAGGTCTGGTGCTTCTGCGGTTGGGTCTGCTTTAGTGTGCGTCCAGCCCAAGAATACGTCGCTTACGGCTTGCATCATGCGCTGGCCTGTTACAACGCGCTCACCTTGGTTTTTGAAGGGTGAAGCGCCTGCGAAGGGGGCCATAACTGACGTTTGCGCTTCTTTGATCTGGAGAAGAAGGTACTCGCCGTCGGGTGTTGCAAACAGACCTATAGCGCAGAATGTGCCCACGCTGCCAACGCCAACCACTTTGAACATGACATCTTTGAGCGCATAGCGGCGCAAGAGAATGGCGCGCTCCGGTGGTTGGGATTTGAGGTAACGATCAAAGGCTTTGCGTATAATGTCTTCCCGGCCGGGAATATGCATAACGAGAGGTGGTTTTTCCTTTAGTTTGGGGGCAGTTTCGGCCCCGAGAATGAGACCAAAATGGCCTTTGGCAGCGGTTAAACGTTGCGAGAGGAGTTTTTCGGCGCGGGCCCGGACTTTTTTATCTTCAAAATGCGCAATGGCATCTCGGAAATCTACGCGATCTGCCCAAACTTCGAGAGGGCTTTTATTGGCCAAGTAAGCCATATGTTGGGCATAGCTCAGGGCCATGCTTTCCGAGAGTGCGCGTGATGCCTTTGGGGAGAGGCCATTTTCATCTCCCGCAAGAATGAAGGATGCGCCAAGACGTTTTACGTCCCATTCGAATGGGGCTTCGAGAGTCTCGTCGAAGTCATTGATATCGAAAACAGGCACACCTTCAGGGGAGGCGTAACTGCCAAAATTTGCAAGGTGGCAGTCGCCGCACGACTGAACGCGTGGGCCGGAGAAGGGCGTATTGGCAAGGTCGGCGGCCATAACCGCAGCCGCGCCGCGTAGGAATGTAAACGGTGAAACCCGCATGCGTTCATAACGCACGGGGACGAGTTCAGCGATGCGGTTTTGGCCTTGTTCAGCCAAAATTTCTACAGCAGAGCGGCGGTCTTCGTGCGGGCGCCACTCTGCTTGTGCGGAGCGCGGGGTGCGCTTGCGGAGGTGGGTACCTTTATTGTGGCTATCGGTACGCTTTTTGAGTGATGGCTGGTTGTCTTTCTGGGTGGTTGTCTCAGACATAGTGGCCTCGCAAAAAGGAGCATTGACGCAAACTGTGTCGAAGTATGACAACCTCTCTGTTGCGACGAAAGGCTTTTATGTTCCTTTTGAAGTATTTTTGCTTTCCGAAGCCGGTGCAGGTAGTGGTGTGTGGGTTCGGCCTGAATAATTGGTAATAATGGTATGAACAGCCTCGGCAGCTTCGGAGGCAGCGCTTAATGCTGTATCCCCCCAAGGGCCATCAAGTGAGTGTGCCGGAATGGCGTGGATTTGAGTGGCTGCGCCGAGTTCATCGCCTTTAGGTGTGCGAACGCGCCAAGCAATTTCGATTTGTTGTGTTGAGGGGGGTGTTTGTAGTGTCGTTAACTTTGCCACGCCACGAATAATAAAATCTACCTTCGCACAATCTGTTTGAATAGTGTCTGTATTGTTGGGGAAGGAAGAGTAGAAGGCACGACCCAATGCAACGTTACCGTCCCCCGGAGCGCCTTGTACTCCCTCAAAACAGGTTTTGGAGGGGCGGTGCATCAAGCTGTTAGGATCTTGCTGCATTAACGATGCCTGGACGCCTGTAAGTAAATCAGTAATGGCGGGTGCAGCTTCCGTTGCCATTGTTTTTATTAAGAGCGGGTCATTCAACGTCCACTGTGCAGCGCTGACGGGGGTGCCGTCACGTTCAGCCCGCATCTGATTTTTGGGCGTCATAAGCGCATAGTGCGGCACGATATTCCCGCCTTGGGGTTGCGCTGTAATTTGCAACCACCAGTCGCCGCGCCTCGCGGGTTGTGCGATTGCAGGCACGGACTGGTTAACCATCGCTGTTGCTAGTTCATGTGCAAGGAGTGTAGCGGAGGTGTCCGAAAGGCCTGCGAGTTTTGGTGTTGGGACGTCTAGCCGGGATGGAGGCAGGTTTGCCGTTGTCAGGTATTTTGCTTGGTCACCCGGATTGGAGAACGGGTGTGGCATGTCGAAGCAGCCAGAGAGTGCAATAGGTAATAACAACGGTAAAAAGCGCCGCATTGAAGCCCCCAGTCAATGGCAAGAAAGCAAAGCATAATGCACCGTGGGCGTTCTGTCGAAGGGGGAAGGTGACTTCACATTATACGGCGTTGATTGAGTATGTGTGAACTTGCGCGCCTTTATAAGCGTAATGAAGAGAAAGGACGCAATGATAGGGAGCTATCTTCGCCATGCAATATCGTCAGCTCGGACGTTCGGGGTTGCGGGTATCCGCATTTAACTTTGGTTCCGTAACCTTTGGAGGCGCCGGCGGCTTTGCCTCTACCGGTGACATAGACGTCCAAGAAGCAGCGCGGATGCTCGATATATGTATTGAGCGCGGCGTGAACATGTTTGACACGGCAGATGCTTACTCTGGCGGGGTAGCCGAAGAGATACTGGGGCAGGCTTTAAAAGGCCGAAGCCGGGAAGTGTTGGTGACCAGCAAGGTTCGCTTCCCGACAGGGGAGGGGCCTAATGAGCAGGGTCTCTCACGGCATCACATCTTAAATGCGTGTGAAGAGAGTTTGAGGCGATTGGGGCGGGATCATATTGATCTTTACTACCTACATGAATGGGACGGCCTGACGCCGGTGGAAGAAACGTTGGAGGCGCTTCATACACTGAGGGAGCAGGGGAAAATTCGCTACGCTGGAATTTCAAATTTTTCTGGCTGGCATGCGATGAAAATTCTCTCGGCCGCTGAGCGTGAGCGGTTGGTCGCCCCTGTTAGCCAGCAGATCTACTACTCGTTGGAAGCACGTGACGCGGAGTTTGAACTTCTGCCACTGGCGCTTGACCAAGGTTTAGGGGTGCAGGTGTGGAGTCCGCTGGCATGCGGACTTTTGTCAGGTAAATTCCGCCGTGATCGGGCTGCACCAGAGGATACGCGGCGGGTTGAAGGCTGGAGTGAGCCGGAGGTGCGCAATGGTGAAAAACTCTATGACACAATTGAAGTTTTGGTGCGTGTTGCAGAAGAGCATGGTGTTTCTGCTGCGCGTGTCGCTTTAGCGTGGCTTTTGGGGCGACCCGGCGTGACCTCCGTCGTGCTTGGTGCGCGGAAAGAGAGTCAGCTTTTGGATAATTTGGCCGCAGTCGAGTTACTTTTGACCGATGAACAAATTGACGCATTGGAGCGCGTGAGTACGCCTGAGTTAATTTATCCTTATTGGCACCAGCAGCGTGCAGCATATGAGCGTTTATCACCTGCAGATTTAGTTTTGCATGAACCTGCGCGGCGCGCACGTGAGGCTCTTGAAAAGACAAAGTGAATACTTACATTCCATGTACAGCCGCAGCCTTAGGGGGTGGCTGAATACAAAATGTCGCCTTTTACAGGGGCATGAAAGGGTTAAGTACCATGGATATTCAAAAATTTACAGAACGCAGCCAAGGTTTCCTGCAAGCAGCATCGACAATCGCTCTGCGGGACTATCACCAGCAATTGACACCAGAGCATCTGCTCAAAGCGCTACTTGATGATGAGCAGGGCGCGGCTTCTGGGTTGATACGTGCTGCTGGCGGTGATCCTAAGGCCGTTCAAGCTGCGAATGATGCGGCTCTTGGTAAGTTGCCGAAAGTACAGGGGGGTGGCGCTGGCCAGCCGCAAACAACGCCGGACCTCGTGCGGGTTTTAGATGCAGCGCAGGCTGCCGCTGTAGCCTCGGGCGATAGTTTTGTTGCTCAGGACCGGCTGCTGGTTGCTATCGCCGGAAGCTCTACGGCCGCTGGAAGGGCGTTGGCTGAAGGTAAAGCCACAGCGAAGGCTTTGGAGAGCGCCGTCGCCCAAATACGTAAAGGTCGCACAGTGGACAGTGCGTCTGCGGAGAGCACGTTTGACGCGCTTAAGAAATACGCTCGCGATGTTACGGCTGTTGCGCAAGCGGGGAAGCTGGATCCGGTCATTGGCCGTGATGAAGAAATCCGCAGGGCTATTCAGGTTTTGGCGCGTCGAAGCAAAAACAATCCCGT